>SKKW01000060.1:0-4562 GCA_007123535.1 Candidatus Izemoplasma sp.
TAAAGTCAGTTTATGGGGCGAAAGTCATGGCCCTTCGGTCGGCATAACGATTCATCAAATGCCTGCGAATGTGTCGCTTGATCTTTACGCTATCCAAGCGGCACTTAAACAACGTAACCCAGAGTATCCCTGGCAAAAAGCACGCCATGAAGACGATGAGCTTCATGTCGCTAGTGGGTTGTTTGAAGGCAAAACCACGGGGGCGCCATTAACCTTATATGTGTTAAACCAAGCACACGACTCGAAAAGCTACGCCCCTAATGAGGTTCGTCCAGGGCATGCGGATTACCCTGCGTACATCAAAACACAAGGTGCGTTTGATTACCGTGGGGGTGGGCATTATTCAGGACGTTTAACCGCCCCGTTGATTATTTTAGGCGACATTGCGCGTCAATTACTTTCTCATAACCGCGTTCGTGTTTTCTCTCAAGTGAAACAAATTCATCATTTGAAAACCACAGGGTTTGATCTAAACAACTTAAACGATGAGCTCTTTGAAAGCTTACAACAAAGCGATTTCCCCGTTCAAAACAAAGACCATGAACTCGCCTTTAAAGCCCACATTGAAGACATCTATCAAGAGGGTGATTCCGTCGGTGGGGTGATTGAAACCGCCATTGAACTTAGCGAGGTGGGGGTGGGTGAACCTTTCTTTGACAGCGTGGAAAGTTTGTTATCGCATTTAATGTTTGCGATTCCGGGGGTGAAAGGGATCCTCTTTGGTTCAGGCTTAGCGCTTGCTCAAACCAAAGGCAGTGAACAAACCGATACCCCGCTTTATAAAGACGGCTCGGTCACGTATGAAACCCATCATAATGGGGGCGTGATTGGAGGCTTAACTCAAGGGACGCCAATTCATTTTGAAACGGTCATTAAAGCGTCTGCTTCGATTAAGAAGCTGCTTCCTTCCATTAACCTTAGACAAAAAACTAACACCATCAGTAAACTCAAAGGCTCTTATGATCCTTGCATTGTACCAAGAGCGCTCTGGGTAGTTAATGCCTTGAGTTATTACGCCGTCTTAGAACTGTTGATGCGGAAGGAGGGATTTCACTGGCTGACTTGACAAGCATCCGCGAGCGTCTCAATCAGCTCGACGATCAATTGATGCGCTTGCTTGATGAACGTTTTTCTCTCATGGGTGAGGTTGCTAAAGCGAAAAAAGCACAAAATGTCCCCTTAACCGACCCTAAACGCGAGGCGCTAATTTTACAAAAGACAGAGCCTTATCCCCATGCGAATGAAATTCGCGAAGTCTATCAATCGATATTTAAAGAAGCGAAAAAGCTTCAGAAAGGACGGTCACTATGATTGGCTTGGTTGGTCGCCCAATTAAACACTCACATTCTCCGTTCATTCACAAACAACTGCACGAAGTGCCGTATCAACTCTTTGAAAACGTCCGTTTAACGGACGCCCTTAAACACCCTTCCCTGCAAGGGCTTAACGTCACCTACCCTTATAAACACGACGCCTTCACGGTGTGTGATTTATTGGATGAGACCGCCCAAAAAACCGGCGTCGTCAACACCATCGTCAAAGAAGGCGAGTATTTAAAAGGCTACAACACCGATGCGTTAGCGCTCGCCCAAATCTTACAAACACACGGCTTTAACTTTAGGGACCGCAACGTGGCCATATTAGGGAATGGCGCAACGATGAAAAGTGCGCGCTATGCGCTGGCTTTTCACGGGTTTAAACACGTGAAAGTGTATGCCCGTAACCCAGGATTAAAAGAGTATGCCCTTGATGAGCTCCCAAAGGACATTCATATCCTCATCAACACCACCCCGGTTGGAATGGTGAAACACGATGAACGTTTGCCTTTAAACTTAGCGCAGTTTCCCAAACTGCTTTGGGTCATTGATGTGGTGAATGCGCCGTTAAGAACACCTTTAATTTTAGAGGCTCAAGCACGTCAAATTAAAACCACGACAGGGCTTACGATGTTGGTCAGACAAGCCGTCTTAGGCGCCGAAAAAATGTTGGCGCGCTCTTTTGAACATATCAATCTTCAAGCGTTGTATCAAAAAACCTTACAACACACCGAAAACATCGTCCTTATTGGGATGCCTTACAGCGGGAAATCGACGTTGGCTAAAGCCGTGGCTAAAGCCTTAAATCGACCTTTGTATGATTTAGATGATTTATTGGTTGAACACTTTAAAATGCCCATCCCAAAAGTTTTTGAAACGCACGGCGAAGCGGCGTTTAGAGAAGCGGAAACGGCTTTAATTCGTGATTTAGCTTATCATCAAGGTGTGGTGATTGCGACCGGTGGAGGCGCCATTTTAAACCCTGAAAATGTGCCTTTACTCAAACGAAATGGGGTCTTGATGTGGCTACAAGCGCCGCCACCAACCTCCTATTTAACGTCAAGACCTTTGTCGTCAAACAAAGTCGCCTATGACGCCTTAAAAAAAGACCGTTGGCCACGCTACCAAGCGGTCGCCGATGTGATCATTTCACGTCAAGAAGACCCTAAAGAAACTCTCAAAGAATGGGAGCGTGCGACGCATGCGTATTATGATTCTAAACGGCCCTAATTTGAACTTGTTAGGGGTCCGTAACCCCGCCATTTATGGCCATCAAACCTACCAAAATTTAGTCGATTTTTTGCATCAAGAAGCGGCGCATTTAGAGCTTGAGTTAACGCTACGTCAAAGTCAGTATGAAGGGGACTTGATTGAGTCCTTACATGAAGCGCACGCGCGAGATTATGACGCGATCCTTTTAAACGCTGGGGCCTTCACTCATTATTCTTATGCCCTTTATGACGCGATCGACGCCATCGACGTCCCGGTGATTGAAGTTCACTTGAGCGATCTTTCTAAACGCGAAGAGTCGTGGCGCCAAAAAAGTGTCTTGACGCCCGTCTGCATGGCACGCTTTATGGGCGATGGCTTTGGTTCTTATAAAGCCGCGCTCGCGTATTGCAAGAAAACCTTCAGCCCCGCAAAAAAAGGCTGATATTTTGACAGAAATTTTTGTTTAAAACATGCTATAATGACACTATATCATTGAAAGGGGGGACCTTATGACGAAAGAAACCTTACTGAAGTACGCTGAACCTTTGACCATTGTCTTGAGCGTCCTCGCTTTAATTGGTGTCTTATTTACCATTCAAAACGCTGAAGGGGCCTTCTTTGTGTTTGCCCAGGCGATGTTTTTTATCACCTTCTTTATCTTCCCAGCCATCGTCGTCTTTTTTGGTCGCTTACTCATTCTTAGAGCAACCCCTGAAAAGATGCCTCCGCTCTTATTTCCTTTACTTTTTTTATACACCTTCATTCCCACCATCAGTGTGATACTGCCTTACATTGCTTCTGGTTTTCGTTTTGATGGGGCCTTGGAGCTCGTCTTTGTCATTTTTGAAACGGCGATGTTTCTAGGTGGTTTTGGCTTCTTTGTGTACTTTTTTCAAAAATACTTGGCCAGTAAACTCAGTGAACGTGATATAACCTTATTCTTACATTATTTTGTCGGTGGCCTCGTTTACTTTTACTTCATTCGCTTAACGTTACTCACCAGTATTTTGATTCAAAGTGCGTTTGATTTCATCACTTAAACTCAGACCTTGTCTGAGTTTTTTTATTGTCCTCAACAAAAAAGAGGCCCTATTCGATGGCCACTTTTTTTGATGTTACATACTGAGCTTATCGGCAATCACTTTAGCCGCTTTCTTTGGCGAAAGACGCGTGTAAAAATCTAAGAATTTGGCGTCTTTTCCAGCGAGTACGCGGTACTTCTTCTTGCGAGTGCCTTCGACTATGATTTCAGCCGCTTGAGCTGCTGTTAAAAGTTTGATTTTAGTATTTGCACCAGTATCACCCGAGCGCGAAAAGGTTGCGCCTGAATTTTTCATGATGTTGGTCTCTACCCCGCCTGGAAAGACAATCGTGACGCCAACGTTAGTATCTTTAAGTTCTGAATGAAGACCTTCAGTCATCAACTTAACGGCCGCTTTAGAGGCGCCATAGATGGATTGTCCTGGCACAGGCACAAAGCCCCCCATACTTGAAATGTTGGTGATGTGCGCTTCCGGTCGTTTTAAAAGTTCTGGTAAAAAGGTTTTAACCATAAAGAGTGTTCCATAGAAGTTGACATCCATCACTTGTTTGACTTTCTCATAACTTAATTCACTCACAGGAATAAACGGTTGAATGATGCCCGCGACATTGATCAACCCATCGACGGTTCCGTGTGCTTTCATCACCGCTTCTAAAAGTCCTTCAACCATCTTTATATCACTGATATCTACAGTGTGTAAAGAGAGTTTGGTGGACTCACTTTTCGCCAGTTTTTGTGTTTCTTTTAAGGCTGATTCGCTGAGATCTATCGCCGCGACTGAAGCGCCTTTTTGAAGCAAATTCAAGACCACTTCTCGGCCGATACCGTTGCCTCCTCCGGTCACAACAAACACTTGTTCTTTTATCTTCTTCTCCATACCCCTTTTTTCTTCATTATAAAGATTGTGTATCCGATAAGTCCATCACACTTCGGTGAAAACAAAAATATGGCATTCAGACGTAGCGTCTGATGCCATATTTTTTTAAGCTTCA
>SKKW01000164.1:0-4538 GCA_007123535.1 Candidatus Izemoplasma sp.
CAAATGTATCAAAGCCGTCATCACGACGTGCCAGAATACCGCACGTCGAGTCAAGACATCATGGAGATTCATTCCATGAGCATGGAGTTTTTTGCTTGGCCTTGGATGGAACTTTTCTTTAAAGAAGACACTGAAAAATATAAGTATACCCACTTAACGAAAGCGCTTAATTTACTCGCTTATACGTCATTGTTGGATGCCTTTCAACACGAAGTCTATGCACACCCACACTGGACACCCGAAGAACGTAAAGCACGATTTAAAGTCTTAGGCGAACAGTTCTTTCCCTACCGCACCTATGACGATGACCCTTATTTAGAGCGAGGTAACGCTTGGCAAAGCATCATGCATATCTTTGCGATTCCCTTTTACATGATCGATTATGGTCTGGCGCAAATCAGTGCTCTTCAGTACTGGGCGGAAGCCCGTGAAGACCGTGACACAGCTTGGCAAAGTTATCTCACGTTATGTCACGCGGGCGGGTCCGATTCGTTTTTAGGCTTGCACAAGCTTGCCAATCGTCGCAACCCCTTTGAACAAGGGTCGATCCAAGACATCATTCAAGACGTAGCGACCTATTTAGACGCCATTGACGACACTCGTTTATAATTAAAGGACAGCTTATAGGTGAAGTAAAAGGGTGGAATGCCATGAAAGCATTGATCGATAAACATAGTCCATTGTTATTAAAACAATTGCCTAAAGGGGCTTTTTTAACAGTGAAAGCCGAAGATAAAATCAATACCATGACCATTGGCTGGGGCCATGTGGGCATCCTTTGGGGGAAGCCTGTCTTTATTGTGTATGTGCGTTATTCACGCTTCACGTATGATTTATTGTTAAAAGCCGAGGATTTCACCGTCAACGTGCCTGTCGATCAAGGGTTACAACAGGCGCTTAGAGTCGCTGGGACAAAGTCGGGCCGTAATCAAGATAAGCTCGCATTAGCAGGCCTAACCGCACACCCTTCAAAGACTGTTAAAAGACAAATTTTAAAAGAATGCGACCTACATTATGAATGCCTCAAGCTCTATCAACAAACCTTGGAACCCGCGCTCATTGATGACACCATCAAGAAGCGTTATTATCCTGAGCATGACACACATGTGGTGTTTTATGGTGAGATTTTAGCGCACTATCGTTTAAGTGAAGATGCCATCGAGACAGAGTGATTAAATCCTTTTAAAAGACGTTTTCATAAATTCTTTTTATTTTGATAATGATCAAACAAATGCCTTCAAAACGATTTGAGGACGAGACTTTGCTTTTCAAAAATCCCTCTATTATATGTGACCATCGTGAGCGTAAAGCTTTTAATGAATTAATCTGCTTCAAATACATTGAAAAATGCTATAATAGTTTAAATATGTCTTAAATTAATCGTATAGGTAGAGGTGATAGCTATGGCTCATACTGTGTATCAGCGTATTGAATCTCTATTGGTTGAAGCCAAAGAAATGGAGCGACGTGACGTTAAGGCGGCGCTTTCTTTAGCTGAAAAGGCACTGACATTATCGTCGGAGCACGGTTTTCATGATACGCTTGCTAAAAGCAAGATGAGAATCGGACGCTGTTACTGGATTAACAATGACTTTGGTCAAGCGCGATCGTTTTTAACCGAAGCGTTAGAACTTTCAACGAAACTTGAAGATCAAGAAACAAAAGCAGAATCGTATATTGGTTTAGGGAATATCTATGTGACGATGCAAATCACGGATGTAGCTCTAAATTATTATCATAGTGCGCTCAGTCTCGTTGAAGCGCATGCTTTAGATGAACAGGAAGTCAAGCTTACGAATAATTTAGGGGCGCTTCATGAAGAGTTGAAAAATTATGACGAAGCTTTGAAATATTTCCATCTTAGTCGCGAAAAAGCGGAAGCGGTTGAGTACCATTATGGTGTGGCGATTGCCGATATCAATCTTGGAAACATTTATTTAGAACTAGATAAATTAGACGTGGCCTACAAACACATCGAGCGTGCACATACGCACGCAAAATCGCACGATCGTCAACTCTTACTGGCCCATTGCGCGTACGCGCTTGGACAGTTTCATCGTAAACATGCAGCCTATACGCAAGCCATTGAACATTTAAACCAAGCGATAGACTCATCCCACCAAAGTAAAGATTATTACATTCTCGTTAGAATCTATATGGAGCTAGGAAAAACCTACGCACAAGCAAAGCGTATTGACGAGGCAAAGAATCACTACAAAAAAGCCTACACACTTGCTTTAAATATGGATTCAGTTGAGTACCGATTGAGTGTCCATGAGCAATTGGCTAAATTCTATGAAACCAATCACTTTGATAAAGCGGCATCGAAACACTTCAAAGCCTATTTAGAAACGAACATCCAAGTCCAAGAACATCGACGACTTGAACGGATAAAAAACACGGAGTTCCAAACGAAACTCAATCATGCGATTCAAGAAACCAAAACGTACCGCATCATGAGTGATGAGCTTAAAAAAACCATTGATCAAATGCAAGTTTTAAATACCATTGGCCGCAGTATGACAGCCACCCACGACTTAAAAACTATTTTTGATCAACTCTACCATAACATCCACCAACTCATGCCCTCAGATTCCTTAGCCATCGCCATTTATGACCCAGACAAGGCGTCTTTAAACATTGAACTTCACATTGAAAATCACCAACCCTTAGAGCCGTTCAGTTTACAACTTGACAACCCTAACAGTTTGACAGTATACAGTTTTAAACAACGTGAAACGTTGTTGATTAACGACATTGAAAAAGATTATAACAAGTATATCTCTAAAGTCTATTCTTCGCGTGGGAATCTCATGCACTCAGCCATGTATACGCCTCTTATATTTGAAGAGGAATTGATTGGTACACTCAGTGTTCAAAGTAAGCAACGCCACGCCTTTCATGACACTGATAAAGTGCTTTTAGAGACACTCGCCTCATACTTGACCATTGCGATCAACAACGCCAAGCATATTAAAGAACTGGCACGACTAAATAAGAAGTTTAAGCGTTTATCCGAACTGGATGGACTTACAGGGGTCCCAAATCGCCGCGCGTTTGATGCGACTCTTAACGCATTATGGACCTCGTGTCAAAAAAACCTTTTACCTCTGACAATGATTTTTGTTGACATCGATAACTTTAAAGAGTTTAACGATGCCTACGGGCATTTGAAAGGCGATGAAGTTTTAAAGGCGGTCGCTTCCCATCTTGAAAGTGCCAAACCACCTGAGGCGTTTGTTGCACGTTATGGCGGCGATGAGTTCGTGATGATGTTGCCAAACACAGACCTTGAAGCTGCGAAAGCATTGGCTAAAGATTTGGCAGTGTCTATTAAAGAGTTAACGTATGAAGGCATTGAAACGACGCTTAACGTCTCCTTAGGGCTTGGCACCACCATCCCTAAAGCCCCTAACACGTGTCTGGATTTCCTAGCGTTTGTCGATCAACAACTCTATGAGAGTAAAAACAAGGGTAAAAACCAAATCATCGCAAACAACCTATAAAAAAACTTGACATCATTCAGTGTAGAGAGGTCCCTACCCTATGGAACTGATTCGTGACATTACGATAAATATTCTTATTCTCTTTGGCTTGGTATTCATTATGACCATTCCAAGGTTGAAGCTCGATCAAAAAGAACGTTTTTCACACCTAGTGAAGGGCTTTTTGATTGGTCTTTTAACGATTTTGATTATGCTGACGGCTTGGGAATTTGAGTCAGGCGTCATTATTGATGCGCGCACGGTCATGATTGCGATCACGACCCTATTTTTCCCTTTAGAAACGGCGGTTTTAGCGACACTGATTGCGGTTATTTACCGTGTTTCACTTGGCGGTGCTGGGGTTTATGCTGGGGTGTTAATGCTTGTCTTTACGCTACTCATTGGACTGATTTGGCGTCATTTTGTGAAACCTAAGCTCAAAGTCTCACGTATTTTTTCACTCGCCCTTTATGGCGTGGTTGTCCAAGTGTTTGCTTTATTGGCATTACTCGCGTTCCCATACCCTCAAAACCTTGTCTTAATCCGTACCGTATGGCCTATATTTCTCATCATGTTTCCCATGGTCACCACCCTTTTAGGCTATGCCTTGCTTCTTTATCAAGCACGCCTAAAACAAGAACAACTGTTGGTTGAAAGCGAACGAAAATACCGCGTGTTGGTCGATAATTCTAAACTAGGTATTTTTCAGTACAACACCCACGGTGTGATCGAAATCACCAACCGTGCGTTTTGTGAGATCTTAAGCGCACCGATTGAACGTTTAGTCGGCCTTGATATGAAGACTCTACCCAATCTTAGAGTTGTCGCTTGCATTGAGGATTCTTTACGCGGTGTTAAAGCGACGTATGAGGGTTTATATACCTCTTTTATCAGTGGAAAAGAGGTGCCGGTAAGAGCGCAGTTTTCACCCATCTTTGAAGAGGATCACGTCATCGGAGGCTTAGCTTCCATCGAAGATTTAAGCGATCAATACGCACACACCGAAGCGCTCGAACGCTTACGGCACACAGACAGTCTCACCGGTCTTAATAA
>SKKW01000134.1:0-4533 GCA_007123535.1 Candidatus Izemoplasma sp.
AATTACTAAATGGAACGGGCTCTCCGTTTGCTAAAACGCGCACATCACCCGCTGTGAGTTGTGATGTTGAGCTCTCAAAAGAGATGGTTTGTAAATCTAAAAAATCCACCTGTTGAATGCGGTGAGAAAGATCGACTTCATCTAAACCATAATAGACGTTAGGATCTTGGGACACTAAAAACACTTCCACAACCCCATTCGCATCCGGTTGGGTTAGATCAATAAATAAGTCCACAGGGACATCTTTGGTCCAGTCACCCGTACGGACGATCACGCCGACTCTGGTGGCCCCTTCTAAATGAGTTCCTGCTAAATCAAGCGTGAGCTGTCTAGAACCTGTGGTCGGATGGAATCCATTAAATTGGATGTTTTGACCATCCCCTGGGGTGGGTTGGTTTTGCCATAACCAAAGAGACCAAGGGTTATAGTTGCCATCGAATCGATGGTAGTTGACAATCAATGTGGTGGCTTCACGTGCATGAACACTAAGCAGTTGTGTTTGCGCCACAACCGTAAAAACGAGTGTTAATGTCACGATAAATTTTAGAAATCTTTTCATGTGCATCCTCCTATCATAAAATCGCTTACATTATACCATGAATCATGGGGGATAATTTGGGTGTTTTTGTGTTAACGATTACATATTTTAACGTTTGAAAACGGTTGAAAATGTGATATTGTATAAAAGATGAACCTGATTAAAGGAGTGCATACAATGCATCGTAAATGGTGGCAAGACACAATCATCTATCAAGTCTACTTACGTAGCTTTAAAGATTCCAATAACGACGGCATCGGCGATTTGCTGGGGGTCGTTGAAAAACTTGATTACCTAAAATCCTTAGGTGTGGATACGCTTTGGATTTCACCCCATTATGACTCACCCATGGACGATAATGGCTATGACGTCAGACATTTTCAAAAAGTCAGTGACGATTATGGTACGCTCGAAGATTTTAAAACGTTGGTGAACGAAGCCCATCAGCGCGAGATGAAAATCGTGACTGATTTAGTGCTCAATCATACCTCGGATGAACATCCTTGGTTTGAAGCTGCGAAAGACCCAACGCATCCAGACCATGAGAAGTACCATGATTATTACATTTGGCATGAAGGGCATACCAATGAAGAAGGCGAACGTGTGATGCCGACCCGTTGGCGCTCTTGGTTCGGTGGCCCAGTATGGGAATATAACGAAGCAACCGATAGTTATTATCTCCATATTTTTTCTAAAAAAATGCCGGATCTTAACTGGCGAAACGCAGCCATGCGTGCTGAACTGAAAGCGATGATTCAATGGTGGATTGACTTAGGGGTCGATGGTTTCCGTATTGATGCGTCGAATCATATTGAAAAGAACTGGGATTTCCCTGACGATTACCCTGGCTATCATCATTTTTCCTCGCTCCCTAAGCATCACGAGTACTTGAGTGAGTTAGGCGAAGAACTCTTTATTCCCAACGATTTACTCATTTTAGGAGAGTCTGGGGGCGCGAGTAAAGAAGAAGCGTTACAATACGCAGGGTTTGATTCAACGGAGTTTAATATGTTGATTCATTTTGGTCATGTGTGGGCAGACATTGACCCACATAATGAACAAACGCCTGGCAAATGGGCGAAAGGTGAAACAAACTTAGTTGCGATTAAAGAAGCCCTCTCACACTGGATCAATGTCTTCCACGGCAAAGGCTGGAACACGCTTTATTGGCATAATCACGACCATCCAAGAGTCGTGAGTCATTATGGGGATGACGATATTTTATGGCATGAGAAATCGGCTAAAATGTTGGCTGTGATGCTTTATTTACTGCCTGGCACACCCATTGTCTATCAAGGTGAAGAAATTGGTATGACCAATGTTGACTATACGGACCTCAGCGATTTTAGAGACGTTGAAGTCTTTACCGAATATGAGAACTTCATGCGCTTAGGCACCTCGCATGAGGTCGCTATGCAAGCTTTAAGAGACCGTGCAAGAGACAATGCCCGTTCGCCCATGCAATGGGATACGACTCTTCATGCTGGGTTTTCTGAACACATGCCATGGATGAAGGTGAATCAAAACTTTCCGCTTATCAACGTGAAACTTCAACAGCGGGATCCTAATTCAATTTGGTCACTCTATCAACAACTCTTGAACTTAAGAAAAACAGAACAACTCTCTGACGCATTCCCTACCTTTCATTTATTAGATGACCCTAACCTTGTGCTCTATCATACTGAAGGGACACATCATGACTATGTGGTGTACTTGAATTTCCAAGGCTTTGTGTGTGATTCAAAAGACGTGATTGACCTCTCTGGTTACGAACTTTATTACACCAATGAACCCCACCCAAATGAAGGAAAACTTCAACCTTACGAAGCACGCATTTATCGCCGTTCACGTTCTTAACGTGAACGGTGTTTTTTTTCCATCTTTTGGATTGACAAGTGGCACTAAATCACTATAATTAAATGGTAAATGTTTACTATTATAATTTTTAGAGTTTACATATACTAAACAATTTTGCGAATCAGCGTTGCATTTATGAAAAATCTTTGTTACGTTAGCCCTAAGGAGGTGCCCTGTGAATAAACTGATTGACATTCGTGGTTTAATGAAACAATTTGATGATCAAGTGGTCTTAAATCACATTGACTTATACATCAAAGAAAATGAATTTATCACGCTCTTAGGCCCTTCTGGGTGTGGTAAAACAACCTTGTTAAGATTGATTGGTGGATTTGAAACGCTCGATGAAGGCGACATTCTATTTGAAGGCAAAGACATCGCGGATATCCCTGCGCATAAACGTCCGATCAATACCGTTTTTCAAAAATACGCATTATTTCCGCATTTAAATGTTTACCAAAACATTGCGTTTGGCTTGAAGATGCAAAAACGACCCAAACAAGAGATTGATAAAGAAGTAAAAAAAGCCTTAGAGATGGTCAAGTTAAAAGGTTTTGAACTTCGCAACATTAAAACGCTTTCGGGTGGCCAGCAACAGCGAGTGGCCATTGCGCGTGCCTTAGTCAATAAACCGAAGGTGTTACTCTTAGACGAACCCTTAGCGGCGCTCGATTTAAAACTGCGTCAAGACATGCAGTATGAATTAAAAGAAATGCAACGCGCGCTCGGCATTACCTTCATCTTTGTCACGCACGACTAAGAAGAAGCACTCACCATGAGTGATACGGTCGTGGTTATGAACGAAGGAAACATCTTACAAATCGGAACCCCCATTGACATTTATAACGAACCTAAAAATCGCTTTGTGGCTTCATTCATTGGTGAAAGTAACATCCTCCCTGCGACGATGATTAAAGATTATCGTGTTGAAATTTTAGGGTATGAATACACCTGTGTTGACCAAGGTTTTGGTGAACAAACACCCGTTGAAGTCGTCATTCGACCTGAAGACATCGTCTTGATGCCTGCACAGGGAGGCATCGAAGGTGTCGTGACCGACGTTATCTTTAAAGGTGTCCATTACGAAATCATTGTGATGGTGGGGCAAAAAGAATTTATCATTCATTCAACGATTCCACAAACCGTGGATGCTAAAGTAAGTGTGACGTTTGAACCTGAAGCGATTCATGTGATGCACGTATGAAATCACTCAAACATTTTGCCTGGCCCTATCTCTTTTGGATGAGTGTCACGATCATCGTTCCGATGTTGTTGATCTTAGTGATTGCTTTTTCGGATTTAAATGTCTTTCGTTTGGGACCGTTTACCTTCTCATTAGAGGGTTTACAAGTGTTAAGAAGCCCCGTCATCCTCACCGCGATGCGAAACTCCATCCGATTTGCCTTTTTAGCGACCGTTCTATGCTTTTTTATCGGCTATCCCGTCGCCTACTTATTGGCGCGTTCAACGTCAAAAAATAAAACACTCTTTGTGACGTTTCTCATTTTACCGGTCTGGTCTAACATGTTGTTGCGGATTGTGGCATGGGAACGGCTGTTTTTCCCTAACTCGATTCTTAACATGTTTGGCATCTCACTTGATTTAATAGGCACCGATACGGCGATCATCATCGGGATGATCTCGATGTATTTACCGTTTATGATTTTCCCCATTTATTCAGTATTAGACCGTATGGATTACGCTTTGATTGAAGCAGCAATCGATCTGGGGGCTTCACGATTTAAAACGTTTTTCAAAGTCACCTTGCCGCTTTCTTTTGGAGGCGTTGTAAGTGGCGTCATCATGACGCTCTTACCCGCGATGACCGCATTTGCGCTCCCTGCTCGCTTAGGGGGTGGGCGCACGTTGTTAATTGGGAACGTCATTGAAGATTACTTCATGCGTACCGCCAACTTTAATGCCGGGTCCTTAGTGTCGTTAGTGATGATGATTTTAATGATTATGCTCTATTTACTGATTCTCCGTTTCGATAAGGAAGGAGAGACGTTGATATGAGTGAGAAATGGTTATTAAAAGCGACCCGCTTTGGTGGTATTTTCTTAGTCGTTTTTACCTACACTATTATCTATTTGCCGATTGTCATTATTGCGATTTTAAGTGTTAACGTATCGTCACGA
>SKKW01000162.1:0-4513 GCA_007123535.1 Candidatus Izemoplasma sp.
ATGACATCAGTGATTACTTAGCTGACTTGATCGATCAAATTACCTTAAATATCGAAGCAAGCATTCCTCGCATGATTGGATCACTCGTGTCGCTTTTTGTGGCGTTAGCACTTTATAAGATTGTCCGCATTACACTTTACCAACTGAATCGCAAAGATTCACCTCACCATAAGCGTAGACAAACTATTTCAAAAGTCACACTGAGTATCTTTAAATACATTATCGCCATCATCAGTTTACTCTCAATCCTAGCAATTTGGGGTATTAATGTTGGCCCGGCAATCGCAGGGTTAGGAATTTTGGGTCTAGTCATCGGGTTAGGTGCACAAAAATTCATCAACGATCTTATCAGCGGTTTTTTCATTATTTTTGAAAATCACTATAACGTTGGGGATTGGGTCGACATAGGCGGCTTCATGGGTGAAGTCACTGACATTGGTTTAAAAACCACCAAAGTTAAAAACTTCCGTGGTGAAGTTAGAATTTTTAACAATGGTTCGATTGATCCTGTCTCAAATTTTTCAATCGCAAACTCACTCGCGATTGTAGACTTCGGTATCGCCTATAAAGAAGACATCGAAAAAGCTATCACGATGTTGACAGAAGAACTTCCTGCGATGCAAGCTTTACACGAAGAAATGCTTGAAGCGCCTAGAGTCTTAGGGGTCACGCATCTCGATAACTCAAGTGTGAATCTAAGAGTCGTCGTCTTAGTACGTTCGATGACCCAATGGGGTATTGAACGTGCGTTACGCAAACGTATCAAAGAGCTTCTAAATCAACACAACATTGAAATACCATTTCCTCAAGTGGTTGTCCATCAACCAAAATAAAAAAACACCCTCCACTCACAGTTCTTGTGAGTGGAGGGTGTTTTACGTTTTAAGCAATGCCTTCTAGACCCTCGATAAAGGCTGCCATACAGCCCGCAAACGCAATGAGTCCAGCAATACTTAGAATGACGACAATAATTTGAAACTTCATATAACTCTTCAGTGATGGGGTAGTTTCAGGTGAAAGTAACACGATGATGAAAACAATAATGTTGACGAGAGGAACCAACATTAGGATGTGCCATAAAAACCAATCGCCAATCGACATATGTTTACTTTTAAACATAAATTCTCCTTTCCACTATATGCCTTTAGTATATCATACTGAAATCACTTAATGTATTTTTTTATGCAACTGCATCCTTTGAACATCGTAAGGTGTTAACCGCACCCTTTGATCGGCACACCGCTTTAAATCTTGATGAGGGGGATAGAGCGTGCCGTGACCTAAAATGATATGAACACCCTCTTCTTTCGCTACATCCAGTGCGGGAATAAAGTCACTATCTCCTGTAAAGATGACCGCATGCGTGATGTTTTTTTTGAGCGCAAACCGAACCAAATCAACCCCTAACAATAAGTCCACTTTCTTCTGTGTGAAAATGGGTTGTCCATTATGATTTAGTCCTCGATATTCAAGTTTGCCTAGACGTGTTTCAAACCCATCGAGCAACGATAACCGATCATAAAAGTAACTCGCTTTTAAAGCTCGGTCCGTCTCTTCATGGGTAGGATCCTCACTCATATAAGGTTCACAGTGGTAATAATACGTTCTTAAGACATCTAAATCTTGTGAGAGCCAACTCACGAGTTTTTTGAAATCGATTTTAATGCCCTTAAACTCGTCTTTAAGTACTCGGTCTAAATACGCCCCGTCGATAAATATACCAACCCTTTTAATTTGAATCACTCCTTTATCCTTTCTTACGCATAGTATAGTGGTCAAAGCCTTGAAAATACATGGTCTTTTGTTGCGAAAAAAAGCTTATTAAAGCATTAAAAAAACGCCACATTTCTATGGCGTTTTATAGTAAATAGATAGGCCAACCTAACCAAAGACTAAGACTTTTTAAAATGATAGCTAATCCGATGACTACGAGACTCGCCATTCCAAAGGCTGTTTCTTGTTTCGTTTTTAGACTCGTGAAACTTAAACTGATTGCAAGTAAACCAAAGAAAATGTCGAAATACCTTATCGGTGCAAATAAACTCACAAGCGCAAAGATAAAGCTCATAAAGCCCGGACGCTCACGTATAAGTTCTATATAGTCTTTAAACTCACGGTCTTTTAATGGGTATCCACATTCGTTACAATTGGTCAAATGTGCGGCCGTTTTGTGGTGACACTGAGGACAATGAATCTTTTCCATTTAACGACGTTTTGTGCTACGCAATCGCACTTTATTTTGATGAATGGTGAAGGCGCCTAATGATTGAATAAACCCACTAAATTTCGTAAAACCATACACTTGATAGGAAAACGTTGGATATTGTCTATCCAGTTCTTGTTTAAGTTTTGGTAGCGCCATTTCTTTACTTTTATTGCGGGAGATAATTTTAATGACAACTTCTTTTAAGACATCTTCAGTCAGTTGGGGTTTGATACGTACAAAATTAGCTTTTTTATCATGATCAAAGGAAATATCTAAATTAGGCAACTGATGAATGAGGCTTGTCAAGTTCGCAGAGCCATAATTTCGAGGGTCAAAATCAGAAAACTTATTGTTAAGAATGATGCCTAATCGTGACATGAGTAAGCGATTGTTTTCGCCATTTTCAGAGACGATTTTCTCTATCACGTTCGCAATATCATCCGGTTGAATATCGTCTGTTTGTTCTACGTCATGATTTGTACCAAGCGATTCAAAATACATAAATTTAGTGCACGCATTCCGATAAGCAGACGTCACTTGATCTCTATGACCAAATCCAATAACCATCATGCCTCCGGTTTTGAGTTTCATAGCGAGTGGAGTGAAATCGGAATCACTTGAAACAATGAAAAACGCATCCACCGTCCCCCGGTACATCAGTTCCATCGCATCTAAAGCCATCGCTAAATCAGCCGCGTTCTTCTGTTTTGATACAGCGTATTGATGCATCGGACGAATCGCATGATCTACCGCAACTTGTTCCCATTCACGGTTAATTTTTTTGACGTCACCGTAAAATAAAGACACGATGATTTGACCATATTTAGCGGCTTCATCAATGACTTTTTCAATCCACATGGGATTGACATTCTCTGAATCAATCATTAACGCGATCTTATAATCTGTTTTTTCCATACGTCACCTGTTTTCTTAAGTTGGCTTTATTATAGCCGATAGTGACGGTTTTACAAAGTTTGATTCGAACGATTCTTTAAGTACGCTTGAATGGCTTCAACATCTTTATCTCCACGACCCGATAGGTTGACTAAAATCACTTGATCAGGATTCATGGTTTTAGCAAGTTCAATCGCATAATGTACCGCATGTGCAGTTTCGATGGCCGGTGTAATGCCTTCTTTTTGACTAAGTAATAAGAGCGCATCGACCGCTTCATCGTCGGTTGCCGCGACATAGCGCGCACGACCAATGTCTTGTAAATACGCGTGTTCTGGTCCAACGCCCGGATAATCCAAGCCAGCCGAAATTGAGTATACAGGGGCAATTTCGCCTTGATCATTTAAAACCGCACGTGTTTGCATACCATGGATGATCGCATCTTGCCCCTTGACCATCGTCGCCGCATGTTCGTTCGTATCTAATCCTTTTCCAGCGGCTTCAACACCAATAATTTCAACGTCTTCATCGTCTAAAAACCCTTGAAATAACCCAATCGCATTTGACCCGCCACCCACACAAGCCATCACGACATCCGGAAGTTTCCCAGCTTGATCGAGAATTTGAACACGGGCTTCTTCGCCAATGACACGATGGAAATACCGTACCATTTCAGGATAGGGGTGTGGACCCACAGCGCTGCCTAAAAGATAAAAGGTGTCTTCGATTCTTGAAACCCATTGTTCAATGGCTTCATCGACCGCATCAGAGAGTGTCTTTGTCCCACGTGTGACACCAGTCACTTTAGCGCCTAAGAGTTCCATTCTAAAGACATTAAGACGTTGTCTTTCCATATCAAGTGCACCCTGAAAAATTTCACATTCCATCCCAAACATCGCCGCCGCAGTGGCGGTCGCAACGCCATGTTGACCTGCGCCTGTTTCGGCGATGATTTTAGTTTTTCCCATCCGTTTAGCCAATAAAATTTGACCAATGGTGTTATTAATTTTGTGAGCCCCTGTGTGATTTAGATCTTCACGCTTAAAATAGATTTGTGCGCCCCCGGCATACTCAGAAAGATTTTTAGCGTAATATACCGGGTTCTCCCGACCCACAAAATGCTTGAGGTAATAGCGGAATTCTGCCTCAAAAGTCGGATCTTCTTTAGCGGCTAAAAAGGCTGCTTCTACTTCATTGAGTGCGTTTAGCACTGGGGGTGGTACAAATTGGCCACCATAGCGACCGAACTGGGTTTTCATCATTTTCATGACCTCCTTAGTTTTCACTTTTAGGGAACAAAAAAAGTCCTCTACACTCAAAAAGAGTGTAGAGGACGAATCAACATTCGTGGTGCCACCTCATGTTCCGCTAAAAAGCGCTCGTTTGGGTACCAGCATACCCTATCTCGATAAC
>SKKW01000148.1:0-4412 GCA_007123535.1 Candidatus Izemoplasma sp.
CGGATTTAAGACATGACGACGTTTGTTTTCTCTTATCGGCGCAGGCAACGCGTCTAAATCAAAACTCGGCAGATCATCTTGGGTGAGCTGGGCCGCATCTTTGGCGTGTTGATCTTTAAAACTAACTTCGGATTGTGCGTCGACCATGACGATCTTTTGATCGGGTCGTTTAGGCAGTTTGATGTAAATGGTGTTGTCTTTGACGACCACATCAAGCTCTAAAGCGCCTTCTAAAGTGTTGTCATGATACAGTTTGACCGCGGCGGTGCCTTCACTGAAAAGCTCTGCGGCTTTTAAATCTTTTAAATAGATTTCATTTTCGAGCGTATGCGCAAACGACGATACCGGTTGATTGGTTTCATCGCCCATAATTTGGCCATCTCTTAAACGAATAATCCGGTTCGCAAACTGATCGGCGAGGCGCTCTTCATGGGTCACCATGACGACCAGTTTTTCATTCGCAATCGCACGAATCATCCGCATGATCGCGAGCGTATTTTTAGAATCGAGGTTTCCTGTCGGTTCATCGGCTAAAATGACGTCTGGGTTTTTCGCTAAGGCTCTTGCAATCGCGATGCGTTGTTGTTGGCCGCCTGAGAGTTGTGAGGCTTTACGGTGTTTATAGTTTTCCATGTTGACGGCTTTTAAGAGCGCTTCGATGCGTTCGTTAATTTGCGCATGATCGGTTAAGCCAATCATGCGTAACGTGAGCGCAATGTTTTCATAGACCGTTTCTTGATTGAGTAAGTAGTAGTTTTGGAAAATCGAGCCCACTTTTTGGTTTCGAATCACATCCCACACACTCGAGCGGTAGCGATCGATCGTGTGGCCGTTAAACTCAATCACACCATCGTCCGCTTTATCCAGCCCACCCAGCACATTTAAAAGCGTCGTTTTCCCTGAGCCTGAAGGGCCAAGTAACACCACAAGCCCTTTAGAAGGGAGCTCAAGATCAATGTGATTCAGCACATGAATCGCGTTTTGCGAGCGTTTATTGAAGGTTTTATCAAGCTGTTTAACTTTAATCATATTATTCCCCCCTCAACGCTTTTTGCACGCTTTGCGTGAAGATTTTTTTATTGAAACGCATGCCTAGGAAGAGGGTCATGCCAAAGAGTAACACAATCGCTACAAGATAGTTAGTGAACTTGAAGAATCTTAAATAATCAGGAATGCGTAAGCTGATGATTTGATTGGTCCACAAGACGCTATAAACCACCACAAAAGCGAGCGCCATGACCATCACGAGTTCTAAAATCGTAATCGTATTGAGATCGTTTTTAGACGCCCCAATCGAACGCATGATGACGTAATCTTTTTGTCTTGAACGCATCACGTTACGCAGCGCTAAATACGCCACAAAATACATCACGACCAGTAAAAACACACTGCTTAACGCTTGGAACACTTGACCAATGACGCGGAAGACGGCCATAAAGGGATCTTCATAATTCGCCGGATAGACCGCAAAGAACTGATCGTCTAAACGGTTCATCACTTGCGTGGCCGCAAAGCTATCACGGACGATTAAACTCACTTGGAACTGATCTGAAATCGTGAACGTGTTCACGGTTTCAGGATGCATAAAGACACCCATCATACGGGACCAGTCCTCGGGATCACGTTCAATGATGTGATCAAAGCGGAAGGTCGTTTCAATGCCACGGGGCACAAAGGCGTTACTTGAACGCAAGGTAAACTCAATGTCTAGCAGTTGATCACGGTCGATGTCGGTTTGCCATTCAGGCGCGAGTTCATTGTTGACGGTGTCTTCTGCGATATGAATTTCACCGATGGGGATGTTTGAATCAATGGTGAGGTTCCACTCTTCAAGATTTAAACGAACCTCCCCTTCATAAAGCACTTGAAACGCATGGACTTTGGTTAAACCCAGCGCAATGTTTGATTCTTCTAAGAAAAAGTCTTCATGCATGTACGCTTGTGGATAAAAGCCGAGTGCCTCGATCGAATGAAAGCCCACGACGGTGAACGTTTCAGTGGTTACGGGACGGTCTTCTCGGAAGTCCGCCCAAGGTCGCGTACTGACAAAAAGCTCGACAGTTTCACCGATGGCCACATCAAAATCTTGTCTGAAAATATTGCGTGTCGGCGCTGGCAAGACGATTTCTCTGGCGTTTTCAGGTAACCTACCGTCGCTTAAATCACGGGTTGTAAGAGCACTCGCGTGATCAACACGCGCCGCGGTGAACCCACGCGTATTGAACGCGTCAGTTTGAACTTGTAAGTAAAGATCCATCACCGGATCAAAGGGCACCACCGCTTGGACGCCTGAAACGTTGTTTAAACGTTCAAGGTCGGCCTGTGTAAATGCTTCTCCATTCGCATTAGAAACCACCACACGGTGGGGCGAGAGGTTATCAAAATACGGGTGGAACGTCGTTAAGGTGACGTTGCTTTGTTCGACGTAAGACCCATACGTTAGGGTAAACAAAAAGACAATAAATAAACTCACAAGGAGCGTGAAAATCGTTTTTTTAGGCGTCGAACGCAAGTTGCGTGCGGCCACGCCCACACGAGAAAGAAAAGGCAAGGTCGGTGTTTTAAGATCAAGCTCATCGCTTGGGGCTTCAACTGTCTTCAACCGTTTATCTTCGACCACTTCGCCGTCAAACAAACGAATTTTACGAGATGCGAAACTCAACACGCCTTCGGCGTCATGGGTGACCATGATGACGAGTTTATCTTTGGCCACTTTTTGAAGCAGTGCGACAATCATTTTAGAACTTTCTTGATCGAGATTCCCCGTGGGCTCATCGGCGACAATGATGGGCGCGTCTTTCGCGAGCGCTCTCGCAATCGACACGCGTTGCTTTTGGCCGCCTGAGAGTTTTTTCGCTTTATGATGAGTGTGTGAGGTGAGCCCCACTTCTTCAATCAACTCAAGCGCCCGGGCTTTGCGAGATTCTTTAGGGTAATCGCTTAACGTCAGCGCTAAAAGCACGTTTTGATACACCGTATAAGAATCAATGATGTTGAATTGTTGGAAGATGAAGCCGATGTATTGTTTGCGGTAAATCTCCCAGTCTTCTTGCGTGTAGTAAGACGTCTCTTGGCCAGCGATCCAAAGTTCGCCGTCTTCATACGTGTCTAAGCCGCTTAAGACGTTTAAAAGGGTCGATTTACCGCTCCCAGATTCTCCGGTAATGACGACAAACTCGCCCCGTTTAAATTCTAGATTAATGTCATCGAGTGCTTTAACCACTTGATCACTGGATGAATAATACTTGGCAATGCGTTCAAGTTTTAACATACTTACCCCCGGACCACAGGCAACGTATAGCGTGTGGGATGTTTTTGATCAGCCTTAAAACCGAGCGATTTCAAATACTTTTCATGCGCTTCCACCGAAGCGTAGGCAATGACTTCTTCAATGCCTTCATTACGCCAAAGCGTTTTGGCGTGATGAAGCATCATCTGACCGTTTTTAAAATCACGATAGGGTTTGATCACATAATCTAAGGTTATCAACATCGTTTTAGCATCCACTTTTTGTGCTAAAAAGAGGCCGACCATGTGGGTGTTGCGCAAGATGAAAAAGCGCAAGGTAGAGGTCTCTAAGACGGTCTCATCGACACTCATAAAGTGAGTGATGTCTTCTTTTTGATTGCTTAAAAAGGTTTTTGCAAGTTCATCGTTGGGCCTAAACGTGACAAACTGAAAGAAGTCTTTCGCGTTGGCCATCTGTGAAAGGTAATAAACATTCACCAGCACAATGCCTGCGTTTAAACCAAAGACCGGCCATGCGCTGATTAAAAAGCCATAGACCGCAAACATCAAGGCGCCCACTAAGTTAATGTAGCGTAACCACTTAATGTTCGTCATTAAAAGAGAGATTAAAATAATAACGCCTGCGATAATTCCTAACGGTTCAATCATCGTTTACTCCTCATCCTTGTCGACCCAGACGATGCCGTCTTGGGCGCCATAACGGTAATCAAATTGTGAAAATATCAGTTGTTCATACGCCACCCCACCATTCGCCGCACGTGCAAAGGTGACTTGTTTGAGAAGAGCGTCATAATAAGGCTCATACAGTCGCCCCTCGATGGTACTCGCCTGTGCGTCAACGGGTTCTAACGCGTCGAGTGTTTTTAACGCTTTACGTTGAAAACGGCCCGCAGCAATCAGTCCACGAGCGCGTTTTAAATGTTCAGTGATTGTCATGAAGTGCCTCCTCGATGTCTTGTTTTAAAGCCTCAGGCGGGGTTTGTGTGCCATACCTTTGAATCACAGCACCGTCTCTTGATAGGAGAAACTTTTCGAAATTCCAGCGCACCTCAGCCCCGCCGGTAGCGGCTTTGAGCGCTTTAAACAAAGGGTGTGCACCCTCACCGTTTACCTCAATTTTCTGATAAACCGGGAATGTCACGCCAAAATGGGTTTGACAAAAC
>SKKW01000105.1:0-4386 GCA_007123535.1 Candidatus Izemoplasma sp.
ACCAAGAAGTGAGGCAAACGCTAAAGGCATGAGATAAAGCGAAGGCGAATGATGATTTTGTCTCGCAAGCTTAATCGCTAAAGGCATAAATAAAGCTAAGGCACCGACGTTGTTTATAAGCGCACTGGTAAGCGCAGTCGCGACTAATAAGACATAAAACCCGAGGTAGCCTTTGCCTTTAAAGACACTCATCTTACGGCTAAGCCCATCCACAAAGCCACTGTTAATGAGGCCTCGCGAAAGGACGAGCACCATTGCTACCGTGATGACCGCGGGATGCGCAAACCCACTAAAAGCTAAATCGATGGGGACAAGCTGTAAACTGACCGCGAGTAAAAGGCCGCCAACGGCGACCACATCGTAGCGTAAACGATCCCAAGCAAAAAGCCCTAAGATCACGACCAAAAGGCCTATCATCAATCCTTGTTCAAGCGTCATCGTTTTTACCCGTGTTGATTTTTCAGTTTAATATAAGTTTGTGCGTTTTCGTGGTTATGATGAATTTCATCTTCGCTGAGGGCCCGAATCACTTTCACAGGGCTACCCATCGCTAAGTGATACGCAGGAATCCGTTTACCGGGAGGGACTAAGCTGCCTGCCGCAATCATTGCACCTTCTTCAATGATAGCGCCATTTAAAATAATCGCTCCCATACCAATGAGCGCATGATCTTCAACGACGCACGCATGAAGCAGTGCTCTATGACCCACAGTCACGTAACGACCAACCGTGGTCGGTTGTCCTTCATCGGTATGAATGACGGTGTTATCTTGGATGTTTGACCCTTCCCCAATGGTAATGGGTGCCATGTCGGCGCGTAAGGTCGCGTTGTGCCACACACCGACATCACGTTCTAAAGTCACATCGCCCACCACCACGGCGTTTTCAAAGACGCGCGCACTGGGCGAGAGAGTTGGATAATGTGTTTGATACGTTTTTAACATAGTTTCACCTCTTACGTATTATACTTTATTTTAGACACAAAACATAGGTATGAACGATAAAACATCGACGGAATCAAAGTCTTAACTTTATGTTATAATAAGCTTCAAAGGAGTGGTTTGACCCCATGAGTACGCCGCTTGAACTGGTTTCGCTCAGTACGGATAAAGAAGCCTTTATCACTGAACTCAAGACGTATAAACGTCCTGTTTTGGTGATTTCAACCAACACCTTAGAAGAACGTAAAGACACGTATTTATGGCTGCTTGAAGGCTTAGCCCACAAACGTCTTCATACCGTTGCGATTGAACTGCCGATTGAAGAAAAATCGCTTTTAAAAGCGCTTGATACGATTCAACACCTCGATGCGGATGTGTTTGTTGCGATTGGTGGGGGCGCGGTCCTTGACGGGGCTAAACTTTTAAGCTTTTTAAGCGTCTACAGTGACCCTGAGCGGGTCAAAGACATTTTAAAAGGCCGCAGTTTACCCCAAAATCATGATCTAAACCCTCCCATCTATACGGTGCCTACATCGTTAAAAGTCGAATCGTGTGTCAACACACTTGCTTACGTTCATGACGCTTATGAACGCTTATCTTATGAACTCAAACACCCTCATTTATTGCCTCATTCAGGAGTGATTGATCTTCATTTGATTGAAACACTGCCTAAAGAACGGGGTATCTTTCAAGCGTTTGATACTTTAGCTACCCTCATCGATGGGTTACTGTTTCGTGAAGATGAGCCTTTTTTAGAACTAGCCCCCAACCTCATCACCCGTTTAATGGAAGCGATGAGTCGTTATTTAGAAGACCCAAAAGATCACGATACGTTAAGACTTTTTATGGAAGTAGGCTTAGCGCTGGGTCGTCATCAATATCATGACACCAAAACCCCACTCATGGTGATTCAAGACACCTTCATGTCGTTAAATCCCAATTTACCGATTGGCGTCTCAATGCGAGCTTTACTTATCCCCTACCTTAAAAGCTTACAAACCACCCATGAAGCCCCGCGCTTAGAGCGACTCAATCGTGTGTTTCATCGCGACGTGATTGGTTTAGAAGGGGAAGCACGATTCTTAGAACTGATGAGTACCTTAAAGAGCTTTGTGGGTGAGTTCACCCTCACCAAACAAACGCTTTATACGTTTGACATAAGTGAAGAAAACATTTCCGATGTGACGCAACATCTGTTGATTACGCATCCAGAGTTTACGCTCTTTGATGAAGAGCGTATGTACGCACTTTTAGAACAGATGTTTACGTCTTAAAGGAGGCATCATGCGATTCATTCATACCGCCGACAGCCATCTTGGAGCCTCACCGTCGAGACGACTGTTTAAACGCCATGAAGATTATTTGAAGCGTCTTAACGAATGTGAAGACGCTCTTTTTAAGGTGTTTGATTACGCGATCAAACATGAGATGGATGCGATAGTTTTAGCGGGTGATGTGTTTGATCATCCTAGAATCGAACCAAGGCTGTTAAAACGACTTGAAAATGCTTTGAATCAGTTTGCAAAACCGGTCATCATGATTTTAGGCAATCACGATGCTTTTGTTGATGCGAAGCGGTTTCCCGTTCTTAATAATCCTCACTTGCACCTACTAACGAAGGCACAAGCAAGCCTCGTCATCGGCGATGTAACCTTTATCGGGCAAGCCACTCAAGCGTTTGATTTTGACACATTAAAAAGTATGATTGACGCTTCGACTACCTCTAAAAAAGTCATGCTTTTGCATGGCGATGTCATCAATAAAAAAGACGATCATTACTTGACGTCATTAAACCAGTTAAAAAAACTAAATGCGGATTATATAGCGCTTGGCCATATCCACCAACACCAAAAATTGACAGACAGCATTGTTTACAGTGGAAACTTAGAACCCATGGACCCCTCAGAAACCGGTGATAAAGGGTTTATGTTGATTGACTTAGACAAACACACGCAAACTTTTGTACCCTCTTCAACCCGTCAGATGCATTACCTCACCGTTGCGTGTGAGGGCGATGAAGACGACGTGATGCTGACAAAAAAGATCTTAGAAAGTTCAAACAACTATAAGCTTTCTCAAGATCTATTTCGATTTATTTTAGAAGGTTATAAACCATTACAAGCACAAGCGCTTGATCGCGTTGAATCGCGTTTGGATGAGCAAGTGTTTGCGTATGAAATAAAAGATGAGCGCCAGACAATGATCGATTACGATGCCCTCAAACAAAATTACCAAAACACCTTGATTGAAACCTTGCTTGAAGACGATGATGGTGAGGACGGCGAAAGTTTAGCGCTCGCCTTAGAAGCGCTTTTAGAAACGGAGGGAAGACGATGAAACTCATCTCGTGTGAACTCCAAGCGTTTGGCGCGTTTAATCAACACACTTATACCTTTAAGGACGGGCTCAATCTCTTTGAAGGCGCGAATGAAACCGGTAAAACAACTTTGTTACATTTTATTGAAGGGATGCTTTATGGGTTTTATAACCCTGATTTAAAAGTGCGTAGAACACAGTTTCCTTATGAACGTTATGAGCGTCCTGATGGTCGTTATCAAGGCGCTTTAACCTTAGAACATGAGGGTGAAACGTACCGGATTGAGCGAGATTTTAAAGCGCACAAAGTGCGCGTTTTACGTGATAAAACAGGCGAAGACATCACGGAGACACTACCTCAAAACGCGATTTTAAGACAAGCCGATTTAGGGGTGTGGTTGGATTTACCTTATAATTTCTTTGTGAACTCTTTAAGCATGACCCAACAACAGCTTACACCCACCGATGCGGCCAGTGATTTTATCACCGCAAGACTGCAAAATCTAGACGCTACAGGCAGTGAGACGCTCTCATACACGAAAGCGATCGCTTACTTAAACGATAAAATTAAGACAATCAAAAACAAAGGGAAAACCGAAGCCCCCCTCAAACAAATCAACGATCAACTCAGCGAACTCGAACGTACCATTGAACAGGCACACGCCACGCGTGATCAGATGGATCAAGAAGAAACCCATGTTCGAGAGATTCAAACAAAGATTGAGCGTCTTGAAGCTGAGCTGTCGCAACTTAATGACACTCTAAATCAACAAGCCGCCAGAGACAAACGCCTACGCTATGAACAAAGCATCGTCCCCTTAAAGGATGTTAATCTCGAGGGCTACGATGCGATGGATGACGCCATTAAGACCTACATCAAAACCTTTGATGAAGTTAGGCGTGAGGGCTTCGTCTCAGCTTTTCAAGCCATCCATCAAGCGTCTCAGACCTTAGAAGCTTTAGAGGCTTCAAAACAAACGATTATGCCACTAGATAAAGAAACGTATGAGGCTCAAAAAGATGCGATTTGGGCATGGTCAAAAGAAGAAAAGAAACTGAGTGACCTCACTCAAGCGCTACAAAACTTAAGGCTTGAACAAAAAGAAGAGAGTCTAGCGCAGTATGAAGC
>SKKW01000159.1:0-4299 GCA_007123535.1 Candidatus Izemoplasma sp.
AAATATTTTCATACGAGCTTTTTTAGCTGTTTATGGCTGATGAAAGCCAAAAGAATATTTGAGAGCGCGAGGCCTAATAAGATGAGTAGGGCACTCACAAACCAAAAGTTTTGCGGCAACAATTGAATCAGCACATCATCGCCTCGCAAAAGCCAATCGTCATTGTCAAAGAACAGCTCATGGAATAGCACAAAGGCGCGACTAAAATTCGTTAAAAAGATCACACCCATCACGCCGGTAAAGACCAGCGGCAAGCGGTAACTGTCGCGTAAAGCCCGCCACATGAGTGTTTTGTCTTGACGTCTTAAGAGCGCTAATCCACCGAACGCCACCGCTAAAGCCCCAAGCGCGACCAAGCGTAACATCGTGTAAAGATTTTTCACATCGACCATGTGACGAATCTCAATGTCGCGCATCAACAACTCTGGATCGTCTGGGTTCGCGCCGAACGTCAAATCGTCGTGACGGTAATTCAAATAATCGATCAATTGATGCGCCACAAACAAATGGTCATAGGTGATTTCCACATGCGACGCATACAACCCTTTAGAGAGGGTCATGTAAGGTCTTGAGGTTAACACTTGGGCAAAAAACATGATTAAGAACAACGTTAGGCCAATCGAGATGACCCACTTGATGATTCGGTTCATTTTATCAATCCTAATCGTTTAAAAACAGCGTCTTCATACTGTAAAGCTTGTTTGGGCTCAAAGCACGCCTGGAGTTGTTCTAAGGATAACACACGCGTGACCCATTCATCGGTCTTTAACACTTCTAAAAACGGGATTTTTTGTTCATACGCTAAAAACGCTAACGGTTGAATATGGTCATACGCTTCTTCTCGCGTAACCCCTTGATCAATGAGCGCATGCATGACACTTTGAGCGTACGTGACCCCATAGGTTAACTGAATATTTTCACGCATCTTACCCACGTTCACGACCAAAGACGACAGCACTTTCTCAAACCGAACCAACATCGTATCGATGAGCGCAATCGCATCCGGGATGATGACACGTTCCACAGAGGAATGCGAAATGTCCCGTTCATGCCATAACGCAATGTTCTCATACGCCACACCCGCATACCCGCGCATGAGACGCGCAAGACCTGTCATGTTCTCACTCGCGATTGGGTTGCGTTTATGAGGCATCGCGGAGGACCCTTTTTGGCCTTTGCTGAAGGCTTCGCTCATCTCCGCCACTTCAGTTCTTTGATAATGTCTGACCTCTAACGCCATCTGTTCAATGCCCGAAGCCATTAAGGCTAAAACATGCAAATAATGGGCGTAACGGTCACGGTTAATGACCTGTGTGGAAATAGGCACCACCCCAAGACCTAAACGTGTCATCACAGCGGTTTCTAAGGCGATGCCGCTATGCGCATAACTGCCAACCGCACCACTGATTTTACCCACTTCAACCTCTTGACGCGCCGTTTGAAACCGCTGGTCATGACGACGCATGGTGTCATACCACAGCGCAAACTTCAACCCCGCACTGGTCACATCCGCATGGATGCCGTGGGTGCGTCCCATCATCGGCACCCCTTTGTGTTTTAAGGCCAGTGTTTTTAACGTCTCTAACAGCTTATGAGATTGGGTTTTAATCGTATCATTGGCGGATTTTAAAGCCAACCCTAACGCGGTATCGACGACGTCGGTTGAGGTTAAGCCATAATGGAACCACTTCTTTTCATCCCCCAGCGTTTTAGTCACACTTCGTGTAAAAGCAATGACGTCGTGTTTAAGCGTTGCTTCAAGCGCTTGAATGTCCTCAAGGTCAACCTGCGCATGGGCTTTCACTTTTTGATAATCGGCTTCACTGACACGACCTTCCTCAACATACGCTTCTAAGACCGCGAGTTCGACCTCAAGATAGCGCTCAAAGCGCGCTTGATCGGAAAAGAGTGTCTTAACCCATGGGCGAGTGTAACGATCAATCACGGGCGATTCCTTTGAGATTTTTATAACACGCTAAGGTGTTTTCAAGCAGACTCGCAATGGTCATCGGTCCGACACCGCCTGGGACAGGGGTTAAAAAGGAGGCTTTCCCTAAAAGACCTTCAAAGTCCACATCGCCCACAAGCCGGTCGTCCATTCGGTTCACTCCAACATCGATGACCACAGCGCCTTCTTTAATCATGTCGCCGGTGATCATTTTAGCGCGGCCAGCGGCTGCGACTAAAATATCCGCATCACGGGTATGATAAGCTAAATCTTCGGTACGAGAATGCGCAATGGTAACCGTTGCGTGTTCTTTTAAAAGCAAGGCTGCGGTGGGTTTTCCGACAATGTTAGAACGTCCCACGACCACCGCTTTTTTACCTTTCAGTGGCGTGTTGGTGCTTTTGAGCATCGTGATGATGCCTTTGGGTGTGGCGGGTAAGATGCCCTCTTCATTCATGTGTAAGGCCGCAATGTTTAAAGGATGAAAGCCATCGACGTCTTTTTCTTTTTTAATCGTCAATAACACTTGGTTTTCATCGATGTGTTTAGGCAGAGGAAGCTGGACTAAAATGCCATGCACGTCGTCGTCGCGGTTGAGGGTGCCAATCAAATCAAGCAGTTGCGACTGTGAAATGTTGGGTTCTCTTAAAAGTTTGGTGCTGCGAATGCCCGCATTTTTACACGCCCGTTCTTTGGCTTTAACATACGAGTGACTCGCGGGGTCATCGCCAATGAGGATGACCACTAGATGGGGGCTGACACCCGTTGTTTCTGTCAAACTTAAAACTTCTTTTTTTACGTCTTCACGAATCGATTTGGCTAACGCTTTGCCATCAATAATAGTTGTCATATCGTCTCCTTTAAGTAAGATAGAGGGCGGTATATTTTTCTTTTAAATAACGAATGTAATACGCCACATCAAACGGTTCACCGGTGACGTCTAAGATGATCTCTTCTGGGGTTTTGGTTGAACCATACTGGTGAATCTGTTCTTTTAACCAGCGGTTGACTTTCCCCATTTGGTTGTGTTCACACAAGGCATCAAGGTCCAAGGCTTCCCGCATGGTGTAATATATCTGGGCCGCATACGCGCTGCCTAAGGCATACGTTGGGAAATACCCAAACGCCCCAAACGACCAATGCACGTCTTGCAATAAGCCATCGCTGTCTTGTGCAACATCAAGCCCTAAATAATGTTTCACTTTCTGATTCCAAAGGGTCGGCAATGTCTCTAAATCGACCCCTTCATTAAAGATGGCCCGTTCCATTTCATAGCGAATCAAAATATGTAAAGGATAGGTCAGCTCATCGGCTTCAACACGGATAAAGGAAGGTTCTACCCAGTTGATGCCTAAGACAAATTCATCTAAAGACACATCGTTTAAGTTCTCTGGGAAAAGGCTTTGTAACTTTGCATAATGAGGTTTCCAAAACGCTTTAGAACGGCCAATCACATTTTCATAAAAACGCGATTGTGATTCGTGGATGCCCATCGATGCGCCATTTTTTAAGTTCGTTCCATCGAGCGCTTCATCGACTTGCATTTCATAAAGCGCATGACCGAGTTCATGGACCGCCGCAAAGATGCTTGAGAAGACAAAATCTTCTAAGTAACGCACCGTATAACGGACGTCTTTGCTGTGCGTGTTCCAGGTAAATGGATGCACACTTTCTTTGAGGACCCCACGTTCTAAATCGTATTCAAAGACCTCATTTAAGTAGTCCACAAACGCTTTTTGGCCGGCTTTAGGATAATGTTTATCGATGAACGCAGGCTTGGTTTTTTTCGCTTCAATAACGGTCTTCACAAAGGGCACAAGCTCTTCTTTGATCGCCTTAAAGAACGCGTCATAGGTTTCCATCGTCATGCCTTCTTCAAAATCATCAAGTAGGACATTGTAAGGTTCTTCGTCTTTCACTCGGTACCCGACAAACTTTTTTTGCATTTCAATCGTTTTGGCTAAGGCGGGTTTAAACGCGTCATAATCGTTGTTGGCTTTCGCTTCTTCCCATGTGCGTTGTGACAAGGCTAAGTGTTTTTGGTATGCCATATAGTCATCGCTTGGAATCTTTAAAATCTTTTGTAAGTCTTTATGTGCTTTCTTTACTTGTTTATAGTCGAGGTCACTGAGAGAATCCTTTTGTTCTAACAACGATTCAAGTAGCGCTAAATAGTCTTTGTCGGTCGCAAGTTTAAACGCTTCGCCACTGAGCATCGACTGCATTTCCGCACGAAAGGGAAAGGCTTCTTTAGGGGCTTCCGTGTTCGAGTCCCAACCCATGATTTGTAAAGCATAACTGTACGCACGCATCTTTTTTTGACGTGCATGAAATTGTTCAATTAGTGACAC
>SKKW01000073.1:0-4256 GCA_007123535.1 Candidatus Izemoplasma sp.
CGTCAACATTCACTTAAAAAATTGTTAGACATTGGGTTTGACGGGTATGCGATTGGCGGTTTATCTGTGGGTGAAACAAAAGCAGAGATGAATGAAGTCCTCACCCACTTAACGCATCAAATGCCAGATGATAAACCACGTTATCTCATGGGTGTCGGCACACCAGAAGATCTGTTGATGGGCATTGCGAAGGGGATTGATATGTTCGATTGTGTCAACCCAACACGCTTGGCAAGACACGGGAGTGCCTACACCCTGCAAGGAAGAATTGCGATTAAAGCTCAAAAATTCGCGACCGACTTAAACCCCATTGACACGTCATGTCAGTGTAAGGTGTGTCAAAACTATACACGCAGTTATCTACGTCATTTATTCAAAGCCAATGAAACTCTAGGTCAGCGTTTAGTAAGCTATCACAATCTTCACTTTTTGAAAACAATGATGGCGCAAGCCAGAGAAGCTATTAAAGCAGGACATTACACAACCTTTATGAATGAATTTCTAAGCGTCTACAAACCATAAGAATTTGCTGTTTTTGTGTTTTTTTACGCTACTTTGCGTTATAATGTAATAAATCTATTCGGAGGGAAAATATGTTTGAAACTAGCGAAACGTTTAGCCAAAAACCTTCGATTAAAGTCATCGGTGTTGGCGGCGGTGGCGGAAACGCTGTAAACCGCATGATCGAAAATGAAGTTCAAGGCGTTGAATTTGTGGCGATTAACACAGACGCCCAAGTTTTACGTTTGTCAAAAGCTGATACCCGTTTACAAATCGGAAAATTGTTAACCCGCGGTTTGGGTGCCGGAGCAGACCCGGACATCGGAAGACGTGCGGCCATTGAATCGGAAGATGAATTACGCGATTTGCTCTCCGAAACAGACATGGTCTTTATCACGGCGGGCATGGGCGGTGGCACAGGCACAGGGGCAGCCCCTGTGATTGCGAAAATCTCCCGTGAAGTGGGCGCGTTAACAATTGGCATCGTGACCAAACCTTTCAATTGGGAAGGACGTCGCCGTGTAGCCACAGCCCTTGAAGGCCTAGACGCACTCAAACCTTATGTGGATACTATGATTATCGTTCCAAACGATCGTTTATTGCACGTGGTTGATCGTTCAACCTCGATGTTGGAAGCTTTTCGTGAGGCAGACAATGTTTTACGACAAGGGGTTCAAGGGATTGCTGAAATCATTACCGTTCCAGGACTCATTAATGTTGACTTCGCGGATGTTAAAACCGTCATGAAAGATAAGGGTACCGCGCTCATGGGCATCGGCATTGCCAGTGGTGAAAACCGTGCGCTTGAAGCGGCGAAAAAGGCGATTCATTCGCCGTTACTTGATGCTAACATCGATGGTGCAACCGATGCCATTGTCAATGTGACCAGTGGCACCGACATTGCCTTGTGGGAAGTCACCGAAGCCATCGAAGCCATTCAAGCGGCTTCAAGTACCGAAATCAATGTGATCTATGGGACCACCATCAATCAAGACGTCGAAGACGAAGTCATCGTCACGGTCATTGCGACAGGTTTTGATGAAAACCGAAAACTAGACATCACCAATATTGGCACCACCGCGTTTGAGTTTGATCCTGAGGAAACTAAGCCAGCGGCGCCCTCAAAAGAAACCAGAAAAGGCCGAAGCAAAGAGAAAAAGAAACCAGAAAAACCACCACAGGAAGAAGAAGAAATCAGCAACACTAAAATTCCTTCGTGGTTAAAGTCGCGATTCAAATGATTCACGAAGGTCGTCTTAAAGCACTTTTAAACAGCCATCCCGATGTGACCATCGTGATGGCTGTTAAATACTTGCCAGCTGAAGCGATTCCACACGCGGTGTCTTTAGGACTTATTGATTTAGGTGAAAACCGTGTGGACGCCTTACTTAAAAAGAAAGCCCAAGTCAAAGATGGCGATGTTCGTTGGCATTTTATTGGTACCTTACAAACCAAAAAGGTAAAACAAGTGATTGACGAAATTGACGTGTTGCATTCTCTTGATCGGCTTAAACTGGCGGAAGAAATCAACAAACGACGAGAAACCCCACTCCCTTGCTTTATTCAAGTCAACATTTCTCAAGAAGATCAAAAACACGGCGTCTCCATCGAAGAACTTCCTGCTTTTTTAGAGGCGTTAAAAGCGTACCCTATGGTTGAACCCATTGGCTTGATGGGCATGGCTGAAGAGACCCAAGATGAAGGTCGCATCCGTCAACAGTTCCGACAACTTAACGAAGCTTTGACACAGCATCAGCCGCATCTACCAACCTTGAAATACCTCTCTATGGGGATGAGCAACGATTATCCTATTGCTATTGAAGAAGGGGCGACCCACATTCGCCTAGGACGCATCTTATTAAAACAAGCGAACGGAGATTGAGTATGGGACGAAAGAAGAACGCGTTAGAACGTACAGAATTTATTAAAGTGACGAAAGACCATGATGTTTATGTTCTGGCGGACACATTGTTAAAAGGAGTTCCATTAGTGCTCAATTTTGAAGAGCAGGACGTCGTTGCCAGTAACCAGTTTATTCTTTTCCTCAGTGGCGTCATTTATGCTTTTGATGGTCAAGTCGAGAAGTTAAAAGAAAAAATCCTCTTGTTTGCGAGCAAACAGGACTTAAAAGATAAAACGTTAAGAAAATTTATTAACGACAATAAGGAATGATACAATGGCATGGTTATTGCTTGGCTTATATTATCTACTAACGGGATATTTTTATGCCATGATTTTATTCATCCTACTCACATGGTTCCCACAGGCAAGGGAATCTAAGCTTTATTACTATCTGTTTTTAATCACCAATCCCTACCTTCGAATCTTTCGTGGGGTTTTGGTCTTTGGACAGATGGATTTCACACCGATTGTGGGCTTCTTACTCTATAGTTTCGGCCTGCAAGCGTTTGGTCAACTCGTTCAATCGTTTATCGGTTGAAAAAGCAACGTAAGTTGTCTATAATAATATGAATCGATGCGACAGACACGTTGTTTATGTCAGCGAAAACTAGAGACCAAGTGGATGGTGCAAACTTGGCGTAAACATAGACAATATCACTGTCAAGATGAGGAAACTCCGTATCTCGGCGTTAACGAGTTGAGTGCTAGGAAACTAGAATAAAGGTGGTACCGCGAGAACTTCGTCCTTTTTTAAGGGCGTTTTTTATTTGAAAGGAAGTGACCTTATGAACAATTACAAAGACACGTTATTAATGCCTAAGACCGATTTTCCCATGCGGGGGAACTTAGGAAAAAACGAACCGCTTAGACAAGCGTTTTGGCACGATATCAATTTGTATCAAAAACGGTTAGAAAAAAATAAAGAAAACACCCATTTTGTGTTGCCTGACGGCCCACCTTATGCGAATGGGGACATTCATATTGGCCATGCGTTAAACAAAATACTGAAAGACATGATTATCCGTGATAAAAGCATGCGAGGCTTATATACGCGTTATGTTCCAGGGTGGGACACTCACGGTTTACCGATTGAATCGGCGTTGACTAAAAGTGGCAAGGTTGATCGCCGTAAACTCAGTGTCAGTGAGTTTCGTGCCGCATGTGAGGCGTATGCCCACGACCAAATTGAACGCCAAAAAGGTCAATTTAAACGGCTAGGCATTCTAGGAGAATGGGAATCGCCTTATTTAACGCTGAACAAAGAGTATGAAGGCAGTCAACTTGAAGTGTTTGCGTCAATGGTGGACCAAGGTCTCATCTTTAAAGGGTTAAAGCCAGTCTTTTGGTCGCCTTCTTCAGAAACGGCTTTAGCGGAAGCAGAAATTGAATACGCACCTAAAAAATCGCCTTCTGTTTATGTGACCTTTAAAGCCCTTGAAGCGCGCCCGTTTAGCGAGCCCTATCATTTAATGATTTGGACGACCACCCCTTGGACGTTACCAGCAAACTTAGCGATCGCAGTTGACCCTGCAATCGAGTATGTCTTAGCCCGTCATGAAGGACGTGCAGTGGTCTTTGCCAAAGCACTGCATGAAGAACTCGAAAGCGTCTTAAAAACATCGCTCCCCATTGAGCAAACCGTCTTAGGTGAGGCGCTTTTAAACGTGCCTTATCAACACGTCTTATATGACCGTCAAGGCATTGTTTTGGCTGGCCATCACGTCACCACCGAAACGGGGACAGGTCTTGTCCACATTGCCCCAGGTCATGGGGAAGACGACTTTATCATCGGCCAAGCCAACGGGCTTGACGTTTTATGTCCAGTTGATGGCCGTGGCGTCATGACCGCTGAA
>SKKW01000007.1:0-14604 GCA_007123535.1 Candidatus Izemoplasma sp.
CTTTAACGACACCTAAACCAGAGATTCAAGAAAGCATTGTGAAAAACCCGGTCACGATTGCTTCCAATACGCCTAAGTGTCCAGCTTACTATGGGCGTGTCATTGATGCGATTGAGATCAAAGAAAGCCCATGGTGGATGAAAAGTCGTTTGATTGCGGCAGGCATCCGACCCATCAATAACGTGGTTGACATCACCAACTACGTCATGTTAGAAACGGGTCAGCCGCTGCATGCGTTTGATTATAATGCGCTTGACAGTCAAGAGATTTTAGTGCGTGAAGCAGAGGAAGGTGAAACGTTCAAAACGTTGGATGGCCAGACACGTACGTTGCATGAAGGCGACATTTTAATCACCAACGGAAAAACCCCTGTGGCGTTAGGTGGCGTCATGGGTGGGTATGACTCAGAAGTTGAACCGACGACCACGTCTATTTTATTAGAAAGTGCGCGCTTTGACCCTACCAGCATCAGACGCACCTCAAGACGCCTCGATTTACGCAGTGAATCGTCGATGCGCTTTGAACGTGGCGTTGATCCTAAAAAGACGCGCTACGCACTTGAACGCGCCAGTGCGCTGTTGGTCCAATACGCCAACGCGACGGTTCGTGAAGGCGTCGCTTACGTCGATGAAGCCGATCTAAGTGAGCGCTACGTAACGCTCTCTTTAAAACGTTTAAATCGTGTGCTTGGCACTCATTTGACCCTCGATGACGTTTCAGCAATTTTAGAGCGCTTACGCTTCACACACGAAGCAGGGGACACATGTAACGTCTTAGCCCCTTCAAGACGACAAGACATTCAAACCGAACAAGATCTCATTGAAGAAGTTGGTCGTTTGTATGGCTATAATCGCTTACCTTCGACTTTACCTAAACTGAACACCCTAGGGGGGCTTACACCTAAACAACGTCGTTATCGTCAATTAAAACAGCGCTTAAATGCACTGGGTCTTCATGAGGCCATCACCTACGCGTTGGTCAAAGAGACTGCGTTAACACGGTACACCTTTGCACCGGGAGACAAAACGGTACGCTTACAAAACCCACTGAGTGAAGACCGTCAAGCGCTGGCTTTAAGTCCACTCAACGGATTGGTGGATACCTTGCGTCATCATCAAACCCGGCAAATGGCCGATCTTGCCTTTTTTGAACTTGGCAAACGCTACAGCCTAAATCAAGAAGAGGACGTCTTGGGCATCGCTTGTTCAGGGCGATTAAAGACGCATTGGCAATCCTCGGTGAACGTTGATTATTACACGCTTAAAGGACTGGTAGAGAGTGTGCTTGAGTTTTATGGGCTTAAAGCGACGTTTGAAGCGGTCAAACACCCGCATTATCACCCTCATCAATGCGCTTTAATTCACGTCGATGGTCAGACGGTGGGTCATCTAGGGGCGCTGCATCCAACCACCGCGAAAGAAGAAGATGTCAAAGCGGTCTATCTGGCTGAAGTGAACATCAGTCTTTGTGAAGAAATGCGCCTTGTTTTCCCAGGGTATCAACCGCTCTCTAAAACGCCTGTCATCACGCGTGATTTAGCGTTAGTGGTGCCTAAAACGTTGCCTGCACAGACGATTACATCACACATAGAATCGTTAGCTTTAGAGCATTTCATAGGGGTCACATTGTTTGATGTTTATGAAGGTGAACCCTTGCAAAAAGACGAACGCTCATTGGCTCTGAGACTGCGGTTTAACCACCCGACAAAAACGCTTGAAAGCGAGACCATTGATGAGGCCATCAAGGCTGTTCTAAAGGCGTTAGAAAGCCAATTAAAGATTCGTGTGAGAGACCTTTAAATTCTTAAAAAGTAAAGTCGTGAAAACGCTTTACTTTTTTTTCGAATGTGGTTGTGCTTTAGGGGTTCTTTTGTTAGAATAAACGTGACAATAAACTTGGAGGAGCCATATGAATATTGGAGTACCTAAAGAAATCAAAAACAATGAAAATCGCGTAGGAATCACGCCTGCGGGGGCGTCGCTTTTAATCCAAGCAGGCCATGAAGTTTTCGTTGAAGCGCATGCGGGCGAAGGATCAGGCATTACCGATGAAGAGTTTTTAGCGGTTGGCGCACACATCGTTAAAAGTGCGAAAGAGGCTTGGGCTAAAGAGATGGTGATTAAAGTGAAAGAACCGCTTCTCGAAGAGTACGGCTTTTTCCGTGACGACTTAATTTTATTCACTTATTTACATCTTGCTGCTGAACCAGCACTCACGGAAGCGTTGATTCAATCGGGCACCACTGCGATTGCCTATGAAACGGTGCAAGTGGGTAAAGAACTGCCTTTATTAAGGCCTATGAGCGAAGTGGCGGGAAGACGCGGCACGATTGTGGCAGCCACACAACTTGAAAAGCATCGCGGCGGACGCGGCATCTTACTCTCAGGTGTGCCTGGGGTAGACCGTGGGCATGTCGTCATCATTGGTGGTGGCTCTGCAGGCGTCAGTTCAGCACGGATGGCCATCGGCTTAGGGGCTCGTGTGACGTTGCTTGAGATCAACGAAGATCGGATGCGTTATTTAGAAGATATTTTTGATAAATCCGTGACCATTTTAAAATCAAACCCACTCAACATTGAGCGGGTCTTAAGAACCGCCGATGTCTTAATTTCCACGATTTTAATTCCTGGGGCGAAAGCCGATAAAATTGTGACCGAAGCGATGGTTCAACAAATGCCTAAAGGCAGCGTCATCATCGACATTTCAATCGACCAAGGCGGCTCGGTAGAAACCATTGATCGGGTGACCACCCATGACGATCCTGTTTATACTAAATTTGGCGTGGTCCATTATTCGGTCGCAAACATGCCTGGGGCGGTGCCTAGAACCTCGACGTTTGCGCTCACCAACGCCACCATTTCATACGCTGAGCGCATTGCGACAAAAGGTGTCAAACGAGCGCTTTTAGATGATCCAAGTCTTTTACTTGGACTTAATATTGCCAAAGGTAAAGTCACCTATAAAGCGGTCGCCGATGCGTTTGGCTACAGTTATTATGATCCTTACACAGTACTAACACAAGACTAATGGACTAGCCACTTCGGTGGCTAGTTTTTTTATCATGAAAGTGGCTACATGAGTGGACGTATGGCGTAAGAAATGACTGTCAACTCTTTGAAAACTGTGCTATAATTATAGCGGTGATTAGATGATTAACTTTTATGATTTTACACTTGAAACACTCACAGAAACTTTAGAAAAAGAAGAGTTCAAAGCGTTTAACGCCAAACAACTCTTTCAATGGGTCTATCAAAAAGATACGCTTGATTATAATGACATGACTAACTTGTCCAAGCCGCTTCGTGCTTGGCTGCAAAAACATGTGAGTTTGCCAAGACTCACCTTGCATGAACAGTCCATCGCGCCCGATCAAACCACGAAGTGTGCGTTTGTCTTAAACGATGGGGAAGTCATTGAAACCGTCTTGATGCATCATAGCTATGGCAAAAGCATCTGTGTGACCACCCAAGTGGGCTGCAATATGGGATGTGCTTTTTGTGCGTCTGGTTTACATAAAAAGACCCGTAACCTCACGCAAGCGGAAATGATTTTGCAAGTGCAAGGTGTGATCGACTTAACCGGCATCAAACCCACACACATTGTGGTGATGGGAATCGGTGAGCCGTTTGATAATTTTGAGGCTGTGATGGATTTTATTGATACCGTCAACAGTCCTTACGCGTACGCCATCGGTAAACGTCATATCACCGTGTCAACGAGTGGCTTAGCGCCACAAATCGAGCGCTTTGGTGAACGCCAAACGCAAGTCAATTTAGCCATCAGTTTGCACGCACCCAACGACGCTTTAAGAAGTCGTTTGATGCCTATCAATAAAAAATACCCACTGAAAACCTTAATGAAAAGCGTGGATCGTTATCATACCCTAACCAATCGCCGGGTCACGTATGAATACATCATGTTAAAAGATGTGAATGATTCTTTAAATGAAGCAAAAGAACTGATTGCGTTATTAAAAGGGAAAAACGCTTATGTCAATCTCATCCCTTATAATCCCGTCAAAGAATTTAGCTTCGAGTGCAGTGAATGGGCCCAAATCAAACGGTTTTATGACGCGCTAATGCAAGGGGGCATCAACGCCACCACGCGCAAAGAAAAAGGCGAAAAAGTGAATGCGGCTTGTGGCCAACTTCGCCATCAAACTATAAAGGAGGCACCACATGGACTTAAGAGGTCTTAAACAATCAGCAAGAGACGCAATGCGTCAAAATTACGGCATGGCTTTAATCATCTCAGCGCTCCCACCGATTCTTTTGAGCGCGCTCGCGCCTTCAGGGATTGGTCTCATTTTACTAGCACCCATCAGTGTTGGGATGGTGTGGGCGTTTGTCCTTTTAAACCGCCAACAAGTCCCTGAGTTAGGGGTGTTGTTACGCGGGTTTACGGCTGAAGGGTACTTAAACAACGTCGTCGTGTTATTATTGCGTAATATTTTCATCTTTTTATGGGCTTTATTGCTCATCATTCCGGGCATTATCAAAGCCTACGCTTACTGGATGACACCCTATATTTTAGCAGACGACCAAGCGCAAGATAAAGCACAAGCCATCACGCAGTCAAGAACCATGATGCAAGGGCATAAAGGGCAACTCTTTTTATTGCATTTATCCTTTATCGGTTGGCTGATTCTCAGTATTTTCACGCTAGGTATTTTATATTTACTGTATGTCCGTCCTTATATGATGAGTGCGGAAGCACGTTTTTATGAAAACTTAAAAGCAACGAAAGGGCTTCCTAGATGACCTTAGAAACACTCGAGCGCGAAAGCCATAAACCTTGGCTGATCGTGACCACCCCATCCGCCCAGCGGGCGATCATGCAACAACACCGATTCAACCCACCACGGATGGTGACGTATCTTACGCTTAAAGACCTTTTTGAAAAGGTCTTTTTCGCATATCAACCGGGGGCCTTAAAAGCTGCCCAACAGTTCTTAAAGACTACCCCAGAAATTGCCAAACGCTATCTATCTTTTTTACCTTGGTTAAAGGCGCCTTTAAACGACTCAATGACCACGAAGATGTGGGCGTTAAAAAAATTCTTGACAGAGCAAGCGCTTTTAAAACAATGGCCACAAAAACAAGCGTATTTCGCACGTTACGACGTCCTTTTTTATGGCGACATTCACGACCCACTAATCGAACGCTGCGCAGAGCCTTTACGTGCGTTTACGAAGGTGTATAAAGTGCCGTTGAAAGAAGCCAAGCAAAAACGCACCTTAGGCTCGTTTGACACCTTAGATGAAGAAATTTATGCGGCCTTAACGGCCGTTCGTGAAGCGCTTGATATGGGCGCTTCCTTAGAAGATTGTGTGCTTTATGCACCTTCGTCTCATCATCATCTAAGAATCCGCTTAGAAGCGCCACACTTTGGCATTCCTCTAGAATGCTCAAAAGTCCACCCGCTCACGCATTACCCACGGATTAAAACGTTTGTTGAACAAGTAAGTCATGCGTCATCAGGCTCTTTATACGACACGTTTGAATCTGCCTTAAAAGCCACGTTCCCCTCATTAAATGCTCAAACAACGTCTATCTATAAACGATTACTCAATGTGTTACACACCTATTTATTAGAAGCGAATGACACGCTAGATATCGAGCTTCTAGAGTATTATTTAGCGCAAGAAACGCTCACACTCCCAGCGTCTAAACGTGGCGTTAAATTGATTCAAAACCCAAACTTATCCCCAAGTGAGACGACGCAATTGTTTGTGGTGGGCGCGCATGACAATGCCTTAGTCCATCACGCCTCAGACGATGACTTATTGCCAGACCGGCAAAAAGAACGGTTGGGGATGCCCACGACGTGGGAAGTCAATCTGGCGCGCGAGGAAACCACCGAAGCTTGGTTAAAATCGTTCCCTAACCTGTGGCTATCATGGGCACAAAAAAGCATGCTCGAACGGTTTGAAAAAAGTCCTTTGTTTGAGCGTTTAATGACAAAGGATGCTACGCTCATCAACACCCGTTCCCTCGCTCAACCTTACAACATCACAAGCGATCAATTAGAGGCTAAAATGGCGTATGAAACATTTAAAGCCTACGGCACCAAAACCGAGGCGTTACGTTTAGCGTCGCAACATCAAAGTATTTTAAAGGACCATGATACACAGTTTAAAGGGCTCTCTAAAAAAACGTTAGAACGCCTCCTTCCGGAAACGATTCATCTGTCTTACACCTCACTGAACACCCTCTTTCAGTGTCATTTTGCCTACTTTTGTGAACGCATCTTATCGTTAAAACCTTATGAACAAAGTTTTGCGATGTCGATGGGGACACTGATGCATGCGCTTTTAGAACATCATTTAAATGAACCAGAACTCACCGATCACCATTTTGAAGCCGCGTTAAACACCATGCCTGAGTATGCCCAGTGGTCCGCGTCTCAAAAAGCCAGTACAAAACGTCAGTTTGCTTGGATGAAAGACGTCTTCAAAACCATTCAGGCACAACACGCACACACCCTGTTTGTGTTAAAGGAAACTGAAAAACGCTTAAGTTATCCCTTACCCAAACACCCAGGGGTTATTTTTAGAGGCGTCATCGATAAAATCATGGAGGCTAAGATTCAAGGCGTCACACACGCTTTGATTGTCGATTATAAAACAGGCAAACCCCAACTCGACGACAAAAAAGCCGTCTATGGTCTTAACGCTCAGTTGATTTATTACGCTTATATCTTAAAACAAATCAATCACACGGTCGACGTCGTGGGCTTTTATGAACAAACCCTGATGCCTAATCAAAAATTTAATTACGAGAAACACTCTTTTGAAAAGCAGTTTGAAGATTACCTTCGCTGGCAGGGTTTTTCGACGCATGATCAAGGCGTCTTAAGCGTCATTGACCCTGGTTATCAGAAATCAAGTCTCATCAAAGGCATGTCGGTGACCCGGGAACAAAAGTTTAACGTCCATACCAAATGGTTTGATGAAGCAGGCTTAGCACAAGCGTTTAAGCATGTTGAGCGTCAACTCGACGAAGCGGTCAACATCATCCGTGAAGGCACTTTTGAGATTAATCCATACACCGATGAGAAAGGCAATTTACTGCCTTGTGCGTATTGTGCGTTTAACGATCTGTGTTATAAAAAGCCCGCGCATTACCGAGCGCTTCCTAAGGGCCCATCCATTTTCGATGTGGAGGAACCGTCATGAAATTTACCGATGCCCAACAACAAGCCATTCGTCATCGTGACCACCATGCGCTCATCAGCGCTGGTGCGGGGTCTGGGAAAACAGCGGTGCTCTCAGAACGTGTGCTCGCACTGTTAAAAGATGGGCTGAGTCTCGATCAACTCATCGTGCTCACGTTTACCAATGCGGCCGCGAAAGAGATGAAAGAACGCATCCGTCGGAAAATCATTAAGGCTGTAGAGGAAGGTCACATCGACGCCAGTCAGCTGCGGCTTATAGACAGTGCCCACATTCAAACGTTTGATAGTTTTGCGCTCTATCTCTTTAAAACCTACGGCCATGTCGATCATCATTCCAAAGACATCGCTCTGATGGACCCAGTCCTTTATAAACAACTCAAAACAACCCTCATAGAGGCCCTATTCGAAGCGCGCTACCGCGCTCAAGATACAGCCTTTTTAGCCCTCATTGACACGTATGCATTAAAAACGGATGAGCGGATTAAAACATGGGTGCTTAAATACTATGAAGCTTTAGATCAACACATCGATGCGCATACACTTGCGATTAAACATACTGAAACCGCGTTTAAACCAGCTCAAATTCATGAGACGATGACCCAGTTTGAAACCATGATTTTAACCATCAAAGAAGAAATTATTGAGGAATTTTACCACACGGTTGAACATGAAAGCGATGACGCAGCGTTACATTATTATGACCTCATTGATGAACAGTTTATCCGTCACTTTAAGACGATGGGATATGACGCCTTGCATGCGATGGCGTTGACTAAAATCGAGGGGTATCCTACGTTTTCAAAACGGTTTAAAGAGGCGATGAGTGAGGCAACGATCAAAAGAGTCAATGCGTTTAACAAACGCTTTAAAGACCGTATCAAAGACGAATTACTTAGTTTAACCAACATTCCCTTGTCACAGTGGCGAGCACGTCATGAAGCCAAAGCGCCGATGTTGCATGTGTTAATCGATTTAGTCAAAACGCTGGATTCAAACATCCGCAATGTGATGCATCAAGAGGGTCGCTACACCTTTACAGCGATCGCCCGTGAAGCACTCACGCTCGTCAAAAAAACACCAGACATTCAAACGCACTTAAAACATCAGTTTAAAGAAATTCTCGTCGATGAATATCAAGACACATCAATCATTCAAGAAGCCCTCATTGACGCTTTAAATCTCCCTAGACGCTTTATGGTGGGTGACATGAAACAATCCATTTACCGCTTTCGTCATGCGGATGTCAGCATCTTTAAAGACAAACAAGACCGCTACTTAAAAGGTGAGGGTGGCCGTTTGATTGCTTTAAACGATAACTTTCGTTCAAGGAAAGAAGTCATTGATGATTTAAACCAAATGTTTGAATCCTTATTCAGCCCCCGTTTTGGCGGCTTAACGTATGATCATTGGCACCAACTCGCGGCCAAAAATGAGCGCTTTAAACACCAACACGATCAACCTTATGGCCTCGTGGTCCATCATCTCCATGAGGCTGAACTTGACGATCAGCCTTTCGATGCGCGCCGCTATGAAGTGGCTGCCATGGCGGATCATATTTTAAAAAGAGTGACCGAAGAAAAAACGCTTGAGGGGGAGACCTTAAGGCCACTGCGTTTTCAAGACATCACCATTTTAATTGACCGCCGCAGTCACTTTGATGTGTTTGCGGAAATCTTTGAAGCCAAAGGCATTCCACTCATCCTTTATCGCGATGAACCGCTCGTGAACTCTGAACTGTTACAAGTGCTCTCGCACGTGGTTAAAGCCATCCTCTCGTTACAACAACCAGCGCCTTTAGAGACAGACTTTAAACGGGCTCTTTATGGGTTAGCGCGTAGTTTCCTATGGCGATTAGACGATGACCTTATCCTTGAATCGCTGTTAGCCCTTGAAGACACGCCTATTGACGTATGGGTTGATGCGTTGCCTGAACCATTAAAAACACATGTTCAAACACTGCAAATCTTAGCGAACGATGTCCAAATCTACCCGCTTGATGAAGCGATGTTTAAGATTGTTGAAACGCTCGATGTCCTCAGTCAACTCACCGCCTTAAAAGACACTCAAGCCCAGCGCGCAAGACTCGATAATCTTCTTTTGACCCTGCCTAGCTTAGCGCAAGCACAGATGACGCTTGAAGACTTTGTCGACTATTTAAAGGCGGCGTCAGAGGCGGAAGTTGACATGCCTTATCAGCCTTTAAAGGATCACCAAGAAGACGCGGTCACCTTGATGACCATCCATGGGTCTAAAGGCTTACAGTTTCCACATTTATACGTCGCCCATCTCGATAATCCATTTAGTAAACCGAAGACAGATGAACTCTTTTTCGACCGTGATCTAGGGTTTATCTTACCCGTTTTAGACGATCAAAGACTGGCGACCGATGTGACGCTTTGGTTAAAAAAGATGCGTGAAAATGAGGCTTTAATCAGTGAACGTTTACGTCAATGGTATGTGGCTTTAACCCGTGCGGAAGAGTCGATTCATGTGTGGCTATGGTCCCGTGAAAAAACACCAGTGACGATGAGCGATGTCTCTTCATTTGGCGATTTTTTAAGATTATTACCGACCACCCTTAAAGGGCCACAAGAGACACTCAATCCAACCCTTGTGCCAAAGCCACATCAAAGCACCATGTCCATAGACCTTCCTTTGACGGACACATCGTTTAAGACCTATCAGCCAGCCATCGAAGCCTTACCACCAAAAACACAAGCCCGCTTCTCTATGGATGAGATTAAGCTTCTCTCACCCGAAACACTTCAAGCGATGCGCTATGGTGATGCGCTGCATCAGTGGTTAGAACGGATTGATTTCACGCAAGACCCACTCAAGCAGTTAGCCGATTTAGAGGTTGATCCAACCACTCATAAACATTTAAAAACCTTTTTTACACAACCGCTTATGACGTCTTTAGAGATTGACACTGTCTATCAAGAGTATGCGTTTGTCGATGACAGTGACGACACCTTACGTCAAGGCTTCATCGATTGCCTCATTGAAACAAAGGACCGTATGATTGTGATTGACTATAAACTTAAAACGATTGACAAGGACGCTTACATCTCGCAAGTCCAAGGTTACATGGCCGTCGTTAAAGCACATTTTAAAAAACCCGTTGAAGGGTATTTGTATTCTTTAATTGAAGGCCGTTTTCAAAAGGTCGAGGAGCGCGTATAATGGAAGGTAGAATCATTAAACTCACCGGCGGACTTTACAGTGTGCAAGTGGATGACAAGCGCATCGAAGCGCGCCCAAGAGGGCTTTTTAGACATCATAATCAAGCCCCCAAAGTGGGCGACTTAGTGACGCTAGAAGAGACCACGATTATGGAAGTCAAACCACGCTATAACGACCTTCAAAGGCCGAGCATTGCGAATGTTGATCAAGCGTTGTTACTCAATGCGGCAGCGAAGCCAGAGTTCAGTTTTAACTTACTTGATCGCTTCTTAACGCTCATTGAATCACATGACATTAAAGCCGTGATTGTCGTGCCCAAAATCGATTTAATCGACGATGAGGCACTCCATAAATTGAAACAAGATTTGGCTTATTACGAGCCCTATTATGACATCCATTATGTCAGCACAAAAGACCCCACAACCTTTCACTCCATCCGTCAGACATTGAAAGACAAGATCAGTGTGTTAGCGGGCCAAACAGGCGCTGGGAAAAGTAGTTTACTCAATGTCTTAGACCCTAAACTCAACTTACAAACGGGTGAGATTTCTAAAGCGCTCGGGCGTGGAAGACACACCACACGTCACACTGAATTATGGCCGGTGGAGGGCGGGTGGTTAGCCGACACGCCAGGCTTCTCAAAACTGACGTTTGATCATATTGATCATTATACGTTGCCTCATTGTTTCCCCGATTTTGTTGAACTTAGCACACAGTGTAAGTTTCGCGAGTGTCAACATTTAAAAGAACCGGGTTGTGCGGTTAAAAAAGCCTTAGAAGAAGGTAAACTATTGCCAAGCCGCTACCAAAACTATCAGTTATTGTACCAAGAACTTAAAGACGTCAAACGATACTAGAAGAGGTGTTTACGATGATTATTGCGCCGTCCTTATTAGCCGCCAATTTTGCGCAACTGCAAGCCGACATTGAAACCATTCAAAGAGCTCCGTGGCTCCATCTCGATGTGATGGATGGACACTTTGTCCCTAATTTATCTTTTGGTCCAGAAATTATTAAAAGTGTCAGACCCCATTTTCATGGGGCGTTTGATGTTCACCTCATGGTGAGTAACCCAGAGCGTCTTTTAGACGCCTATATTAAAGCTGGGGCGGATAGCATCACCTTTCATATCGAAGCACACACCGACCCTAAAACACTCATCCGAACGATTCAAAACGCTGGGCTAAAAGCCGGCTTATCACTCAAACCTGGCACGTCTTTAGAGACTTTAAAACCCTATTTAGAGCTGGTCGATTTAGTCTTAGTGATGAGTGTTGAACCTGGCTTTGGGGGCCAAGCGTTTCAAGTCGAATCGCTCGAACGAATTGCGACACTCAAAGCGTGGCGCGAAACCCATCAAGCATCTTATCTTATCAGTGTTGATGGCGGTGTGGGTTTAGACAACGCCGCGGCTTTAAAAAAAGCAGGTGCGGATGTATTAGTGGCGGGCAGCACCATTTTTAAAGCCGATAACCGCGCAGAGATGATCGAGGCGCTCACCCATGCGTGCTAACATTTACGCAGACCCCGTCAATTACACATTAAATGAGATTGATTTAGATGCCAAGTGGCATATCGGCTTAGAACATGGGGCGTATTTTGCCTACCAAAACAAGATTCCTTTGACCGTTGCTCTTGGGGATTTTGATAGTTTAGAAGAAGCCAAGCGCCAAACGTTAGAAGAGGCGAAGATTCCTTTTGAAACGTATCCAGCACGCAAAGACGACACAGACACCGCCTTAGCGGTAAAGTATGCGATGCGCTTAGGCGCTAAAGAGATTGTCGTGTATGGCGGGTTAGGGGAACGTTTAGACCATACGTATGCGAACCTTTTGCTTTGTAAGATGGCACCGGTTTCATTTATCAACGCTTCGACCAAAATGTACGCCCTCTCCAAAGGCGTTCATGTGCTTAAAGATGTTTATCCCATCGTGTCCTTTTTTGCGTTAGAACCGGTGGTCGGTCTCACCCTTAAAGGTTTTGATTATGCGCTTGAAAATCATGTCCTGACCCCTGAGGATCCGCTTTGCATCAGCAATCATGGCCAGGGTACTGTCTCTTTTGAGGCTGGCATCGTGTTAGTCATTGAATCCAAAGAAACATAAAAAAAAGGCTTCACCTAGCGGTGAAACCTTTTTTAAGCACGAGTTAATTTTGATTTTTTTAACGCTCTGGCAGAGACATACACTGTCTTAATTTCGCCATCTTCAACAATCCGAACTTTTTGTAAGTTTGCTTTCCATCTACGACGCGATGCGTTCATTGCGTACGAACGATTGTTGCCTGAAAGGTTTTTTCTGCCTGTTACGTAACATTCTTTTGCCATGACATTGCCTCCGATCTCTACCAAATTACAGCTCTATTATTATACATGATTTGCATAAGAAATCAACCATTTTTAATATTTCTTTCACATACTGCACGTTATCCTATATATCTTGCATTTTAGTTTTCATTGTGCTAAAATGAGTCGTATCAAAAAGCACTTAATTATAGAAACACAACGGAGGCTTTTACTATGAAAGCAAAAGAAATCGATGGCAATCTACTAAAACTAATTATTACGAACGGAAGCATTAAATTAAAAAACCAACACCAACAAATAAATGATTTAAACGTCTTCCCAGTACCCGATGGCGATACTGGCAGTAACATGCAATCGACCATGATGAGTGGCGTCAGTGCCATTCGCAATCTCGAAAACCAACCCGTTGAGGCTGTGGGTAAAGCACTCTCTCGCGGGCTTTTGATGGGGGCTCGTGGGAACTCAGGCGTGATATTATCACAACTATTTAGCGGGTTCGCTAAATCATTCCAATCACTTAAAACAGCGGACGCACCCGCGTTTATTGAAGGCTTGAAACAAGGCGTTCAACAAGCGTACGGCGCGGTCATTAATCCTGTTGAAGGGACCATTCTCACCGTCGCTCGTGAAGCGGCCGATAAGGCGAGTCTTTATGCCACGCCGGATGCGGATATCGAAGACGTGTTAGAAATTTATCTTAACGAAGCTAAAGAATCATTAAGTCGTACACCAGAACTGTTGCCTGTTTTAAAAGAATCAGGCGTGGTTGACAGTGGTGGTGCCGGACTTATTGTCATTATTGAAGGCATGATTTCAGCGCTTCGCGGTGAAGTCTATCAAGAAGAACAAGCGAAAGCGCACGTGGCTAAAGTCCATGACTTTGAAGGGGAAGTAGAGTTTGGTTATTGCACTGAATTCATCGTTCAACTCGATCCCGAAAAACGCTTCAACAAAGATAAGTTAGTCAAACAACTCACCCGCTTAGGTGATTCTATTGTGGTGGTCGCTGACGATGAAATTTGTAAAGTTCACGTCCATACGAAAACACCTGGGGATGCGTTAAACTTAGGTCAACAGTATGGTGAGTTCGCAACCTTAAAAATTGAAAACATGACCTTACAACACACCGAAATTTTACTGAATGCGGAAAGTTCAGTTCATGAAGAAGCAACGCCGACGCCACAAGATGTTTTCCGTGTGGAAGCAAAGAAAAAATATGGCTTAATTTCCGTCGTCAACGGCGATGGCTTACATGCGATGTTTAAAGAGATGGGTGTCGACCGTATTATTGATGGCGGTCAAACGATGAATCCATCCACGCAAGATTTTATCGATGCGATCAATGGCGTCAATGCAGATAACATCCTCATCATTCCAAACAATAAAAACGTCTTCCTAAGCGCTGAAACTGCGGCGAAACATGTTGAAGACAAAAACGTCATTGTCATCCCAGCGAAAACCATCGCTCAAGGCTATGCCTCATTGACGATGTTCGATGCGAACCAAGATTTAGAAGCCATTGTTGAAGAAATGCACGAATTGATTGCGCATGTCCGCTCAGGCGAAATTACGCATGCCGTACGTGACACGGAAATCAAAGGCTTGAAAATTCAAAAAGGTGACTTCTTAAGCATTGCGGATGGCCAAATTATTGCGGCCAATCCAAAACGTTTTGATGCCCTTGTTGCCCTGCTTGAAGGCGTCGTAACTGACGACGCTGAAATCATCACCGTGATGACCGGCAAAGCCGCCGAAAAACGCGAAATCAGCAAGTTACGTAAACACATTGAAGACACGTATGCACACGTCGAGGTTGAGTTCATCGAAGGTGGTCAAGCAGTATACGATTATCTTGTCGCAGTAGAATAATCAAAACCAAGGCGTCCGCCTTGGTTTTTTTATGAGGGTATGATGTTAAAACAACTTAAAGGTGTCGGTGA
>SKKW01000004.1:0-4239 GCA_007123535.1 Candidatus Izemoplasma sp.
CCATTATTATCGGTAATAAATGGAATGATCCCACGAATGGTGATAAAGACTGCAATCATTACAATAAAGCTTGCTGAAACAATCCCAAACACACTCAGCGATCGTGAGGTGATGGTATCAATACGACTTAATGCGTAACGTTTTTGTGCCATAGTTGCCCTCCTAACATGCGTAAAAGGCCCCGTCAAGGGGCCTATAAACACGGACGTTTAACAAACTTAATCGTTGAGGACGTCGCCCCAGGTGCTTAATTCGCCTTTGTAAATTCTTGTGAGTTGGTCCGCGGTTAAGTTATCAATAGGGTTATCTAAGTGAACAATCGCAACAATCGCATCCCAAGCGAGTTGGAAACGTGATTCTCCTGAAGGATCGGTTTCTAGTTCGCCACCTCTAAAGAAACGGGAAGAGTAGCCAATATGCATATAGTTGACGCCATCTTTTTGGTCGCCTTGAGTCCGTCTCCAGCCATCACCTGAACCAGTGTGGTTGTTGACCGTTTGAACGTTCCCACAGTTGGGTGAGAAGGCTGCGCTTAGGGCTTCTGCGATTCTTGTCACAGAGTCAGATCCGCCAAAATTTAAGGTCACATCTGAATTGTCTTCTTGACAGACAGGATGCTCATTTCGTAAGGTTGACCAGTTGCCAGAATTATTGACAGCCACAGCACCGTTATCGTTGACAACGTCTGCTCCATCATTACTTAAAGCAAACGCGATAAAGGCCATCGTTAATGCTTCTTCACGGTCATTAATGAAGTCTAATCGATGCATAAAGACAAACGGACGTTTTAATTGGTATGTGTTATTCATAACGTTTTCAACCGTCGGTTCTACACCTTCAAACGATAATGCTTTAATGGTGTTATTTACACTATAAAGAGAAATGTAGCCGATGCCTGCTTGATCCGTCGTCATAGCGGCTAATTGCCCTGTATTGTTTTGAGTAATAAAGCCATCGACTAAGACATCATCACTGCCAGCGGCTTCATCAAAACCAATGCCACGCATGAACCCATCACGAGTCCCTGAAGTGGTATCACGGGTGTAAACGTTAATGACTTCATCTTCAAAGCTACTGCCGCCACAAGCAGCAAGCGTTAGTGCAAAAAGTACCACTATAGAACTTAAAACAATTTTTTTCATCAAATCCTCCTAATTTTTTCATTCTCGCACGCTAGTATACCGAAGCTTCGTTATCTGTCTATGCATTTTTTGTTAAGATTCTGTAAAATAAAAAGCCTCTCATGATAAGAGGCTTTAAGTCATTAAGTAATGATGTTTTCTTTGTTGTTGAATCGAATGCGGGGGTCTAACCAGGCATTGAGTAAATCGACGATGAGAACTAACGTAAGGATTAAGAAAATAAAAAACGCGGTGGTGCTCATCGCCAGTGGCAAATCAACGCTGAGCACATAGGTGTCAGACATCGGCGCAAACAGCGCGTCAAAAAACAACAACGTGACACCGTTAATGCTATAAAAACGTTCGATTAAAAACGAACTTGAGAGCACAAACACAAACGTATTCGGTATTTCACCTAAAATGGGCACGAGTGCGTCTTTAAACCAATGTCTTCGCGCCATTTGTGTCGTTGTTAATCCTTTCACTCGCAACAAGGTCGAATAATGGGCTCGTTGTGCGTGTAAGAATTCGCCTCTAAATAGCGCCGTGAGTTTTCCTAATGGATAGAGTGCTAAGGATACGACGGGAATAATGAGAATGAGAATGTCGCCTGTGAAGGTTCCTTCAACTCCATGAGGTTGCGGGGGTAAAATCTCCCAGCGAAACCCAAAGAAGAAGATTAAAAACCATACCCATATAAAGTTAGGCACAGAACTAAAGATCAGTGTCATCACCGAAATAGCTTGATCGAGCAGCCTATTTTCTCGACGGGCCGCAATAAAGCCCAAAGCGATGCTAAACGTGACATATACCCCTAAGGTCATCAAGTTTATCCTCAATGAAATCGGTGCTTTTTCCATCATGATGTCCCAGGCGTGGTCCCCAGCTTGGGTGAGTCCCCAATACCACTGGCTGATAACTCGACTTAAATAAACAATATAGTAGCGTGCCGTGTGGGTCATGACCTCGATAAAAGGTTGTTCAGAAAACCAAAACCGCCACATGCCGATGTTTAGGCTAAAAAAAAGAATGGTTAAAATGAACCAGCACATGGTTAGAAGCCACACTATGCGAATTACAAGATATCGTCCCATAGAAGTCACACACTCACATAATCATTTTTTAGACAGTGTGTAAATTATATCAATAAACAAACGCTTAAACAAGCCAACACTAAGAAGCTTAATTAGGATGTAAGAAAAAACAGCCCGAAGGCTGTTTAAATCAGTTTATACCCTACCCCACGGACCGTTTTAATCATCTGCGCCTCAGGGTCGAGCTTGTCTCTTAATTTAAAGATATGCACATCCACCACACGGGTATCGCCATCATAACTATAGCCCCATAAGGTCTTTAAGAGTTGATCTCTAGAAAGAACGATGCCACGATTATCAATCAAGTAATGTAACAGTTCAAACTCTTTGAGTGTTAATTTGAGTTTCTCATCGTTAAGATACGCTTCGTAACTTTGTGTGTTTAAGGTAATGTTTTGATGTTTTAAAATAACGTCTTTTTCTTTTTGATCACTGCGTCTTAACGCCGCCTTGATTCTCGCCGCGAGTTCTCTTGGTGAGAATGGTTTGGTCATGTAATCGTCTGCGCCTGCATCAAAACCTTCAATCTTTTGCATTTCTTCATCCATCGCCGTCAACATAATAATGTACGCTTGATTGTGTTCACGTCGTAACGTTTTACACAGCTCTAAACCACCGAGTTTGGGCAACATTAAATCAAGCACGATGATGTCGTAGATGTTTTCTTTGGCGGCTTGTAGCCCACTTAATCCATCACTCGCTAAGGTGACCTCATACCCAAGTTGTGTGAGGTCATATTGAATCATTTTTTGAATGCTTTGTTCATCTTCGACGATCAGTATTTTAGCCATCTTAGGTCACCTTCACCATTGTGTCTTCTAAGAAATAGCGATCGTACAAGACGTTCATCACGATGTTTTGACAATGATCACCAATGCGTTCAACATTCGATAAGATATCCACAAACAGGTCGTCATCGTAATGCTCACCAATGTCTTGGATGCGTTTTACATGACGTTTACGATACTTTCTTACTAAGATGTCAATCATGTCTTCGTGTTCCATCACTTGGTTGGCTTTAAATTTATTGCGGCTTTCAAACGCTTGAAGCGTCAAAGCCAAAGTGTCCATCACATAATCGTAAAGGGTCTTAAGATCTTCCACCGCCTCAGGCGATAACACTTTTTTCTTTTCATAACGGTACTCAAAGAAATCAAAAAGATTTTGACAGTGATCTGCAATGCGTTCAAAATCTCGAATCGCATCGATGTAAGACGCATGATCATGCGCACTGGCGTCGGTGAGGTCTTTTAACGACACTAACACAAGATAATCATGGGTCTTCTTATCGATCGTGTCAACCAACTCTTCAAGCTGACGCCCACGCTCTAACACTTTAGAATCATTCTCAAACGTAAAGCGCATGCTTAAGGTAAACATTCTAAACGTAATGTCGCCCATCGACGTGATGACACGTTTGGCGTTTTCTAACGCCAGAATCGGCGATTCTTTGATGAGGGCGGGTTGTAGTGTGTCCACAGGCACCTCAACATCTTCATCGGTTGAGGGGATCACTTTCTCACTGACCATCACCAGTTGTTTGACGAAGAAATACATCACAAACGTATTAAAAACATTAAAGAAAATATGCGCTAGAGATAAGGTCATGGCGACAGGTTCCCCACCATAAAATAGATCTTGAAGCCATAAAATAAAGGTTGCGTAAGGTCTAATTATAATAAGAAATAATAATGAGCCTAACACGTTAAACATGACGTGTGCCGCCGCTGTCCGTTTAGCCGCGGTGGTCCCACCAATCGCGGCTAAAATCGCCGTAATGGTGGTGCCAATGTTGGAACCTAAAATAATCGCAATCGCGCCAATTAAAGGCACATAACCTGTGGTATAAAGCTCTTGCATAATGCCGATGGTCGCGGTTGAAGATTGGACGAGCGCGGTCAGCGCAGCCCCCACCATCACACCCAGTACTGGGATGTTAGAAACTAATAATAGCGCCTGCTCAAAGGCCGGAAACTCCGCAAAGGATTTAAGCGCCCCGCCCATTAAATCAAGACCATAAAAAA
>SKKW01000161.1:0-4226 GCA_007123535.1 Candidatus Izemoplasma sp.
AAAGAATGGAAACGCTTGTTAATCAGATACACAACAAGCAATGGCTTGGCTGCACAGGCGATTGGGTAAACACTATCGTCAATATTGGTGTAGGTGGTTCAGACTTAGGCCCTCTAATGGCAAGTAAGGCACTGAGCGAATATGCTACCCAAACCAGTAACCAGCTAGATATTCAATTTGTTTCATCTATGGATGGCAGCCATTTATCAAACTTACTTGATAAGCTTGATCCAACACGGACACTGTTTGTTATTTCATCAAAGTCATTCACTACCATAGATACGCTTTCCAACGCTGATACAGCAAGAGAATGGCTAAAACGTGCCTATAAAGATGAATCTATAAACGAGGAACTAATCGTTTCAAGACACTTTATTGGGGTGTCCGCCACGCCTAGTCGAATGACTCTATGGGGAATCCCAGAAAGCAATCACTTGTATTTCTGGGACTGGACAGGTGGCCGCTATTCGTTGTGGTCAACTATAGGATTCCCTATAGCACTGCGCATCGGCATGGATGCTTTTAGAGAGATGCTAGCCGGCGCTTATAGTATGGATGTCCACTTTAATAGTACTGAGTTTGAGAAGAACTTACCCGTATTAATGGCGCTAGTTAGCATATGGAATATCAATTTCTTAGGTATCAATGCACATGCAATTCTTCCCTATGATGGAAGGTTAAGTCACCTTCCCGGCTATCTTGAACAGCTAGAGATGGAGAGCAACGGCAAGAGCATTACTCGCGATAATCAACCTGTAGAATATAATACTTGCCCTATTTTATGGGGTGAAATTGGTACTAATGCTCAACATGCTTTTTATCAACTTTTACATCAAGGGACAACACCCGTGATGTGTGACTTTATAACTAGCGCTGTCCGATATGACGACCAAAATAATATCGAACTTCAACGACAGCATCTGTTGAATTTGTCGAATTGCTTGGCACAGTCACAAATATTAGCGCTCGGTGATTCTTTAATAGAGGGTTCAGAAAGCACTCCATCATATAAGCGTTATCACGGTAATCAACCCTGTACAACTTTGCTACTCGATAAATTAACACCTCATACGTTTGGCATGTTGATCGCTCTATATGAACATAAGGTATTTGTTCAATCCGTAATCTGGAACATAAATCCTTTCGACCAATGGGGTGTAGAATTAGGCAAAACGATAGCAACTGATCTACTTCCAGCACTCACTGGAGAAAAAGAGCAATTATCTCTTGATAGCTCAACACATGGTCTGATTAAACACATTAAAAATACACGCTAGCCTAGGGTAGAATTGAACTATGAACATTGCAATATGGGGTAATGAGCTGATTGGGTGGACTGCAGCAACAGCCTTTGCAGAATATGGTAATACGGTTCATATAAACCAGAGCCTAGAAAAGCAAGAGAGCTTAAGTGAGCAATCTGATAAGAATCCTATATTATTTAACGAACCAGGATTACTGTTACTTGTAAAAAAACAGTACGACCAAGATAATCTAGTTTTTGGAAATCCTGAAGAGGCTCTTCATTGTCCTGTTCAAATTTTAGCACTCCACCCTGATGAGCTAGACTTAGCTCAACTTCTTATACAACGATTAGTTAAAGAACAACACCAAAAAATAGTTATTATAAATTATTCAACTTTTGGACTTGGCGCAACAGACACGCTTGCTTCCTTAATTATAAATAAGGAAAAACAAAGCATAGCTTACATTCCTGACCATCTATCTGAAGGAAGTGCTTACGAAAATTTCACTCAAGTAAAGACACTTGTGGTTGGTTGCGATCATAGTGAAGCTATTATAAAAATAAAAGCTCTCTACAAGCCAATTAGTCGAAATTTAGATCAATTGCTTATTATTAAGCCACGTGAAGCAGAATTTATGAAGTTTGCTATTAATGGAATGTTGGCATTACGGTTAGGATATGTAAATGAATTGGCAAACTTAGCAGATCATCTTGGTATAGATATTGAAACCATTACCACGGGCATGGGCAGTGACAGCCGCATAGGCAAACACTATCTTTCACCAGGATGTGGATTTGGAGGATCACACTTCTCGAAATCAATTCAAAACATGGCTGAACTCCTCAAAACCAACCGAAACTCGATTATTCTTAATACATTATTAGAGGAAAATAATAAACAAAAACTTATTCCTTTTAAAAAACTATGGCAACACTACAAAACTGATATCAAGGATAAAATAGTCGCAGTGTGGGGTTTATCATTTAAACCAAATACTGCAAGCATTCAAAACGCTCCAAGTATTGAGATAGTTAAAACGCTGATTGCTCAAGGCTGTAGGATTCAGGCACACGATCCAAAAGCGATATTTAATTTTAGTAAGTTATTTCCTGTCAATGGCCACGTTTCCTATTATCAGAATGCCATGGATGCACTACAAGATGCTGATGCATTGATCATTCTTACTGAGTGGAACGAATATTGGTCACCAGACTACTCTCAAATGATCAAAACAATGAAGCAACCGTTAATTATTGATGGTAGGAACATAATGGATAAACAGTTTTTAAAGGATCAAGGTTTTACTTACTATGGCGTGGGTCGTTAAGATATAGCTTTAACGACTTAATGATCATAATCAAGTATCTCGAGAATAGACATCTTCTATCCTCAAAATATCATCTTCACCTAAATAGGAGCCTGACTGAACCTCAATCAGTTCCAAATTGATGCAACCAGAGTTAACGAGTCGGTGTACTTCCCCACAGGGGATATAAGTAGACTCGTTCTCAGTCACTAAAAAGGCCTGATCACCTCGAAGTACTTGTGCTGTGCCTGATACAACAATCCAATGCTCTGCGCGGTGATAGTGCTTTTGTAGTGACAGGCTTTCACCAGGTTTGACGGTTATGCGTTTGACTTGAAAACCTTCGCCCTCTGCTAGTGAGATGTATTTACCCCAAGGACGGAACACTTCTTTGTGATTATCGGGTTCTGAACGACCTTCATTTTTTAAGCGATTGACCAGTGTTTTAATCGACTCACAAGAAGACTTATCTGCCACTAAGATAGCATCGTCGGTTTCGACTATGATGAGGTTGTTAATTCCAATTCCTGCAACCATTCTATTAGTGGCATAAATACTGTTGTTTTGACAATTTTCTAGCCACACATCACCTTGTGTGTCATTGCCTTGTGAATCTTTTGTTTTAAGCTCACTTAAGGATGCCCAGCTACCAACATCGCTCCAACCAGCATCCATCGTTACCATACTGGCTCGCTGTGTTTTTTCCATGACGGCATAGTCAATGGATTCTGACGGACAAGCTTCAAACTCAGCGAGCGGTATGCGGATAAAATCCAAATCAATACTGGCTTGTTGCATCGCCAATTCACAAGACAGGTATATGTCTTTACGGTGCTGACGCAACTCTTGTAGATAATCACCTGCTTGGAATGCGAACATACCGCTGTTCCAGTAGTAATGACCACTGTCAAAAAACGATTCAGCTGATGAAAAATCTGGCTTTTCAACGAATCCGTTAACACTGGACACGCCAATTTCAGAGGCTTCGCCAGCATGAATATAGCCATATCCGGTTGCGGGATAGGTTGGCACTATGCCAAAGGTCACTAAACGTCCAGATGCAGCAACTTCTATCGCTTTTTTTACAGCTACTTGAAAAGCATCGACTTGTTGAATTGCATGATCGGCGGCCAACACTAATACCACAACCGATTCCTGATAGTGCTGTTGCGCATAAAGAGCTGCTAAGGCAATCGCAGGTGCAGTATCTCGACCGACTGGCTCTAGTAATATTTGTACATTTACACCAATTTCTCGCAACTGTTCTGCCGCCATAAAGCGGTGCTCATCATTACAGATAACAATGGGATCAAGGGTATTCAAACCCTTTAAGCGCAATAAGGTGTCTTGCAGCATGCTGTTTTCTGACAAGAGTGGTAAAAACTGCTTAGGACGGCTTTTACGAGATAAGGGCCACAAGCGCGATCCAGAACCACCCGCTAACAATACCGGTACAATCCTCATTCACGTTCACTTTTAAACATACAGTTAGCCACCTCAATTAACATTGCTTAATCTATTATAGTAGTGCACTTTTATGGATTGCAGACCACACGAGTTCAACATTTAACGTTTTAAGTTATTGATTTTATTAATTACGAATTTAAAAATTTGCACTACAAATGCTGTGCAGTAGGTTTTTCGATACCGAGTGCTTCAAATAATCTTAGTTG
>SKKW01000015.1:0-4159 GCA_007123535.1 Candidatus Izemoplasma sp.
GTGACCAACGCATCACATCGTTTTTTTACTAAACTAGATAGACCGGCACCTTCACTGCCGAGCACCAAACACACCGAGGTGTCGCTTGGCAAGGATTCAAGCGTGTTGGGGGTGTCAATGTCTAAACCATAAACCCAACAATGATGCGCTTTTAATGTTTCTATGGTTTGCGCAAGATTGGTCACTTGAATTAAAGGTAGTGTCTCGATCGCGCCTGTGGATACTTTGACGACCGTCGCATTAATGGGCGACGTGCGATGTTTTCCGATGATCATCGCGTCAAACCCAAACGCTTCAGCCGTACGGAGGATAGCGCCTACATTGTGTGGATCGGTAATGCCGTCCAACATCACAAACCGCTTAAGGCCTGGCCGTTCCAACATCGGTTTGAGCGGCGTAAACTGATAGGGCGCTACATAAGCTGCAATCCCTTGATGACCCGGACCGCATAAATGATCCAAGGCTTGGCGACTTTTTTTGACCACAGGAATGTTTGCATCAAGCAAGCGTTTGATGTCTGGGTCTTTTAGATCACCAGCCACAAGCACACGCTCGATGTGACGACCTGCTTGAAAGGCTTCAAACACAGGGTTTTTACCATGAATTAATTGTGCCATCGTCTATCTTCAACTCCATCCTAGCATGTGTTCTTTTAACTTCAACTTGCGAAAATTTTAAAAATCGTCAACCGATTTTTTGAAACACCATCGCGCACAAATCATCAATGCGCTGTTCCTTGCCTTGAAGCGCTAAGGCACCGAGTAAAGATTCAAAACCACTGGCTAAAAGGTACCCTTGTAAATCAATATGTTTCGGTTTTTTAGAAATTTTGGCGTTGCGTCCTTTTAACACAAACTGCCACTCATCGTCGCTTAAATGTGGTTGAATGACGTTAAGGGCGGAAACTTGAGCGGCCGCCATGGTAAGCTGTGTGACGGCTTGATGCAGACGGTTTACTTGATGCATGCCTTGCGCTATGTAATATTCGCGCACCCTTTTTTCATACACCACGTCGCCTAAGTACGCGAGCACTTGACCGTTAGGCATCATGCAAGAATGCCTCGTTCGGTTAGAGACGCTCTTAAGCGATCCGCTTTATCGTAGTCTTTATTGCGACGGGCGTCGGCCCACTCCATATACATGTTCCGGTCCGCTTTATTTAAACGCATAAGATCAATCGATAGACCTAAAATGTCAAAGAACACATTCATCATCGATAACGCATTCAACAACGCGTCTAAGTCATCGTCTTGCCGTAACCGTTGATTAAGTAGTTTGGTTAAGGCTTGAAGCTGTGTGATGGCGTTAGGGGTATTAAAGTCATCTTTTAAGGCTTTAATAAACGCGTTGTAAATTTCTTTCACGACCACATCTTCATTGACTGGATTATCAAGATACTCGGCTAGATCTAAACGATAGAACGCTTGTGTGTACGCTCGTTTAACTTTGTCCCATTCTTGGACGTAGCTTTTTAACGCTTCATCGGTGTAATGAATGGGTGCGCGGTAATAGTTCGATAACATATATAAACGAAAGCCCATATAATCCACATCAAGATCTTTAACTAAGATGATTTCGCCTTCGCTTTTGGACATTTTTTTATCACCCACACGCAAATGACCACTGTGCATCCAAACATTCGCAATCGCATGACCATGAAGCGCTTTAGATTGTGCAATTTCATTTTCATGGTGCGGGAACATCAAGCCCGTGCCACCCCCATGAATGTCAATACGTCCCCCAAAGATGTCTTCAATCATCGCCACACATTCAGTGTGCCATCCTGGTCGTCCTTCGCCCCAAGGGGAAGGATAGGTCACTCCCACAGGTGTTTTTTTCCAAAGGGTGAAATCCAATGGGTTGCGTTTTTTTGGGTTCGCTTCAATTCGAGCGCCCACTTCTTGATCGTCGACGTTACGGTTTGATAAGATCCCATAGTCCTCAATGTAGTTCACATCAAAATAAACATCACCGTCAATCTCATACGCACTACCTTGGTCAATTAAACGGCTGATGTACTGAATGATGCTGTCCATGTATTTAGTGACGCGGGGTGCTAAATAATCATGTTGTGAACCGACTCTTGCGACGTCCTCTAAAAAGGCTGTGATGAACTTCGCCGCAACCTCGGCTTCTGAGGTTTCATCTTCAATCGCTTTGGTGATGATTTTATCGTCAACATCGGTAAAATTAGACACAAAATGAACCGTGTAACCTAAATGTTCAAAAGTGCGTCTCACGACATCAAAAAAAATCACTGGACGAGCGTTCCCAATGTGAATATAGTTGTAAACCGTGGGCCCACACACATACATGCTGACGGTGTTGTCAACCCGTGGTTTGAACGGTTCTGTTTTGTCCGTTAGCGTGTTATAGATTCGCATACAATCACTTCCTTAATAAAGTCAAGCTTATTGTATCACAAGGCTAGGAGCGTGAAAATAGAAGCAATAAAAAACAGAGGCCCAGCCTCTGTTTCGTTAATTCATTAAAGTGTTACTACGTTAGTTGCTTGAGGACCACGATCGCCCTCGGTCACTTCAAATTCAACTTTGTCACCTTCGTTTAAGGTTTTAAACCCTTCCGATTGAATGGCGCTGAAGTGTACGAAGATGTCATTTCCTTCGTCAGTTGTAATGAAGCCGTAACCTTTTTCTGAATTAAACCATTTAACTGTTCCAGTCATGCTAAGAAAATCTCCTTTAAATATGTGATACGTCTATTATAGTCAATGTTATTTAAAATTGCAAACATCACTTTAGCAACTTAAGCGTTTCTTGTAAGCGCTCGAGCACGAGTTCTTGACCCATGAGGTGCATCATCTTCGGTAACTCAGGCCCATGCATGGCGGCGCTCACCGCAATTCTTAAAGGCATAAAGAGTCCTTTTCCTTTTACACCAGCGGTTTTCCCGCTTTGTGTCACAGCCCCCTTAATGGTGTCAGGTTCAAACACGTCAAGGGCTTCAATATGGCGATAAAACGTTTCAATAACGTCACGCACAGGGTTTGACTCTAAAAACTCTAAAACGTCCCCTTCAATGACAAACGGTTGATCAAAAAAGTGATGATAATGCTCGACAATTTGGCTGCCGAATTCTAATCTCTCTTGGAAAACCGCAAGTAAACTCTCAAACCAAGACGTTGGTTGGTCTGCGCCGATGCCCGCTTTCTCTAAATGAGGTAAGCATAGCGTTTTTAACCCTTCTATGTCTAATGTTTGAATGTAACGGCGATTGATGTACGTTAGTTTCTGTGGGTCAAAGGTCGCAGGGGAAGTGCTTAGACGCTCTGCGTCAAACGCTTGGATAAAGGCGTCTTTGGATAAGATTTCTTCCTCACCAGCGGGTGAGAAGCCAAGGAGGCCGATAAAATTAAAGAGCGCTTCGGGGAGATAACCTAAGTCTTTGTATTGTTCAATAAACTGAAGAATTGAACCATCGCGTTTAGAGAGTTTTTTACCCTCACTATTGACGATAAGTGTCATATGCGCATAGATGGGATAAGGCCAGCCAAAGGCGTCAAAGACCATCAACTGTTTAGGTGTGTTCGTGATGTGATCTTCGCCGCGAAGGACGTGTGAAATCTTCATTAAATAGTCGTCAATGGCACACGCAAAGTTATAGGTTGGGATGCCGTTTTGCTTGATCGCAACCCAATCTTCCACATCCTCTGACGCAAATTGAATGGTGCCTTTGACAAGATCTTTAAAACGATACGTCACGCCCTCTGGCACTCGAAAACGTAACGCATAAGGCGCTTCTTCATCGTCCGTTTCTTGACACGATTGACGCAATGCTTCTTTACTCGCGCCTTGCGCTTTGAGCTCATCGAGTGTGTCTTTGGTACAATAAGAACGGTAAAGCACGCCTTGTTCTTCGAGCATCACAGCGTAGCGCTTATAAATAGCTAATCGTTCCATTTGTTGGTAAGGTCCCACCTCACCCGCTTGGTCGATGGATTCATCCCAATCAAGGCCTAACCATTTTAAATAGTTGAGTTGACTTTCAATGCCTGCTTCAACGTTTCGGGCACTGTCAGTGTCTTCGATGCGTACAATAAACGTGCCATCGTAACGCTTGGCGAAAAGATAGTTGAAAAGAGCCGTACGGGCGTTCCCAATGTGTAAAAAGCCGGTTGGGCTCGGCGCGTATCGAACAC
>SKKW01000012.1:0-4142 GCA_007123535.1 Candidatus Izemoplasma sp.
ATGGTTGAAATGGAACAGGCCGCCATGATGGCCGTCAGTGAGTTCCGCAAGATCGAGTATGGCGCGATTTTATATGGTGGTGACGATGTGTCAAAAGAAGTTTGGGATAGCCGTGGGTGGCGTTCTAGAGAAGACATTCGTTTAGAGCTCACTAACCATGCGCTAGAATGTTTAAAACAGTGGCAATAAACACTAAAAAGGTCGATCCCGAAGGATCGACCTTTTTAGTGTTGCGGAGGCTTTATGTGTTATTCGTAGTAAGTTTTGTAGTGTTCCATCGCTGCGCGAGCGACGTCTATAAGAGCCTCGGCTGTCGCGGTTACACCCGCTTCAACATCAACATTATCTAGGTTGTTGGCATTCGCAATAATCTCAGCGATATAATCGCCATCTTCAATTAAAGCACCGCCCCAGTTCCCACTTTCTTGGTGTTGCGTGACCACGAAGGCACTCATCGTACCGTTACTGATGGTGACTTCAATCGTCATGGGATAAAAGCCTTCAGATTCAATCGTTAGTGTGACTTCAGAGCCGTTTACAGCACTGCTAATAACATCCGCATTAAAATAGCTGACAGGATAATCGACACCATTGTCATCACCGCCACACGCAGCTAACATGAAGATGAATAAGAATGCGGTTAGGATGGTTAGTTTTTTCATCGTTTTCTCCTTTGCGTTAATTTACCAATCGATTGCGTTGGTTTTCAAGATAATCGACCACATGATTAGACCCACGGATGAGCTCTTTAAATTCACCGTTTTCTAAGATGATAAGCGAGGGGACGCTCTCGTTTTCAACAGGAGGCGTCCCTTGCTCAAAAATTTGACCAGAGTGAACTAAGTAAATGGTGACATGTGGTTGTAATTCATAGACTAAAGATAATACAGGTTCTTCAATCGAGATGCACACTTGACAGGTGGGTGAATAGAAGTAAAGGATGGTCAGAGGGTCATTCATCTCATTCACTGCATCCCAGTGATCAATATGAGGGAAATCCTCATAAGCGTGTGCTTGTGTGCTTTGGCATCCTATAAGGAAACCCAATAAAATAATCAGTAGAAAGGCTCTCAACTAGGATCCTCCTCACACATCATGATGGTGCTATGGAACTTAATCCATGTACGTGCTTTGATGGTGTTCTAATAAGGTTTTTGCGACACGAATGAAGGTGTGTGTCGAAACACTGCTTCCTGCAAAGGCATCAATGAGTTCAGGCTCATTGATTGGTGTGGTATTCGCATGGTCTGCGTATTGTGAAGGCGCTTCATCGTAGAAGATGTTAATGCCATCTAAATCTGCTAATGTTTTCCCAATTAACCAAGGGAAGAACATATCGTTAAAGTCTTGTAATGTTTTACCAGTGCCAGGGATTGGATCACTGTCGCCCCACATACCAGCGGTATAGTTGCCATCATCGCCATCAGGACCAAAGCTAAAGGTTAAGATTTCGCCAGTTTGCTTGCTAACTTCAATGTAAGCAACACTCCAGTAGTTAACTCGTGGTGCACGGCATGTACAAGACACGAATGCGACTTGATACTTAACAAAATCTCTCATTTCAAATTCAAATAAGATCGGCATATCTCTCATGACTTCGTTGCCATAGCCGTCTAAGTGAGGGAACTGTAAAAGTTGGATTTTAGCATCCGCTGGACGACCGTTTGTGTCGCCGTTGCCATTGCCATTATCGTCGCTTTCACATCCTACGAGGACAAAGCCAAGAACGAATAAAGCCATGAGGCTTAAGAATTTCTTCATTAGGTAATCTCCTTTGTCAAATCAATAAAATTAGGGTTAAAACTTAACTACACTCGTCGTTGTCGCCGCCGCCTTCTTGGCCGCTAGTGCAGAGTGGGCGAATCGCGTTAGAGCCTTCGTAGTCTCTCCATCCGCCAGCGTTCCAAACGTTGGTGTATCCAAGGTGTTCTAGAACAGCTTTCATCATGCCACTGCGAGCGCCACTCATACACATAAGAATGAGTTCAGCGTCTTTGTCAGATCCGAAAATGTTCTCTAACACGAAAATCATGTCTTCGTTAAGCATCTCGTCAAAGTCAACATCTGCAACCGCCCAAGTCCCTGGGTGCGTTAAAATCGCTTCATCGATGATGCCGTCAAAAGTTTGTGCTAAGAATGCAAAGTAAGGAATGACTGTGAATCCATCGATCCAACCGATTTCTAGCATTGGTGCACTTTGACCTGGGTAGACATCGCGGAAATCAAAGAATTTAGTGCCTGGACGACCTAAGAATTGGTCGATGTTTTCCATGTTAATCTCATCAGGAAGTGGGGCGGTGTGTGCTTTAGGTGGAAGCGTGATGTTGAAGCTGCCATCACCAAAGACACGGTGGTCGCCCACATAGTTAGCTAACGCGCCAGCGTTCCAAACATTTTCGTAACCAAGATGTAAGAGTGCTTCTCTTACAAACGCAGCACGAACGCCTGCAGCACAGATAAGCACGATGTTACGATCTTCATCGAAGAGCTCTCTGAGGGCAGCTTCATCCTTAATTTGCGAACCGTCAAAAGACCAAGCAGCGGTTCTGACAAGAATGTCAGTGTACTCAAGATATTGGAAGAATGGAATCATTTCGAATCCACGGATCCAACCATCTGCCATTTGGTCGTCGAAGTTTCGCAAATCAACGAACTGCCAAGCAGGATCAAATAAATAATCATCTAAATCAGTCATGGTGATCGTTTCGGGTAATTCAACAGGGGTACCGTTACCGTTACCATTGTCATTACCGTTGCCATTTTCAGTAGTCTCACCACAAGCTACTAAAAATAATCCGGCAAATACTAATGTTAAAACTAAAAACAACTTTTTCACAATAAAACCTCCTATAATTTTTGGATTGAAGTTGTTGTCATCTACAGTATAACTGTAATACAGATTAATGTAAATAGACAGTTAAAAATTCGTTAAATTGATTTAATATAGCTATTCTAAGCCATTTATTACAGATATTATTAAGTTATTTATAAAAATTCTAAATTCATGTTTTCTTCTGAAACATGAACTAGTGTTCATAAAAGAACTAAAAAACCACAAATCTAGTATTTTGTGGTTTTTTTATGTCATCGATTAACTTTTTTGTGCCTTGATTAAGAAGACGAGTGGGAGGTCTTTTTGGTGAAGCGCGGGAAATAGTCCTAATAAATTGTCGTTAGACTCTTTAAGTGTGATTAATGTGAAATGTTTCAATAATGTGTTTAGGATACTCTCAAACGTATGAATGTAAGAAGTGAAGGGACTGTTAGGAATCACATCGCTCACATAGCCCATCGCACTGTGTTCGATAAAAGGCGCTTTGCGGAAGTAAGCATGCACTGGTAGATAAGGAAAGTTTGGATTAAAGCCTTCTTCACCTTCAAACGCATAGACATTAGTAAAAGGATGGCCGTCGATTAGGTAGAGCTTTCCCCCTGGTTTTAAGGCTTTCGCGCAAGAATCAAATAGCGTACTCAAATCATCAAACCAACAAAGGACACCAATCATGATGAACAACGTATCGAACGTGCGTGTGTCCGTGAAATGATTTAAATCCATCACTTGAAAGTGTGAAGTCGTCTCAAAAGCGTCAGCCGATTGCTTCGCATCTTGAATCATCGTGGGTGAGAGATCGTAACCGCTGATCGACATTGCTCCGTAATGTAAGCCCAACGCTAAGATTTCTCTTCCATTGTTGCATGCAAACTGAGCGATGTCCTTGTTTTTTACATCTGTTTCATCTAGATGAAGCATTAAGAAGTCACTTAAGTAATGGGTGGGGTTGTCTTTAAGTTTTTTGACAATGTCTTTATAGGTTTTAGGTGCGTGTTGATACGCTTCATCCCAAGCCTTTTGGTTGTTTTTTACATAATCTTTCATCATAAACACTCCTGTAATCGTTTTTCTTCATAACTATTGTAGGGGTTTGTGTCGGTAAAAACAATGTTTATATTCATGAAGACACGCAATTAAAAAGGCTTCCACATTCTGAGTAAGTAATTAAATGTCAAGAAGCGCAAACGTTGGTTTGGTTCGAACCAGTATTTAAATTAAAGTTAATAGATTAAATAGTTTGTTTACAAAACTTAATTGAATGAACAAACATTGTTCTGAATAAAAAGACCGTAAAAAAGACGATTTTTAG
>SKKW01000127.1:0-4135 GCA_007123535.1 Candidatus Izemoplasma sp.
AGAGAGGCGTTAGAAGCGGCTCAAGCGTTTGTGGGCATTGAGAACGTCATTTTAGATGACACTGCCTTAACCGTCCGTTTAGAAGACGGTGCAAGCCTCGATTTAGGCGGCATTGGGAAAGGCTTTGCGGCGCGGGTGGTCGGCGATTATTTAAACGCACATGAGGGTGTGGCTGGCTTTATCTTGAACGCTGGCACGTCTAACATTGAAGTCAATGGGATTCATCCAGTAAGAGACAATGGCCGCTGGGTCATTGGTTTAACCGATCCAGAGAGTCCCCCGTTTTTACCCCAAAGTTTTGCGCGTGTGTCGCTTTTAAGCAACACCAACGTGATGACCAGTGGCGATTATCAGCGCTACTACATGGTCGATGGGATAAGGTATCACCACATCATCGATCCACGGACGCTTGAACCCTCCAACACCATGCGGGCGGTGACGATTGTCGGAGAAGATGCCTTGATTGGAGACATTTGGGCGACCGCGCTCTTTATCTTGACGGTCGAAGAAGCGTTAGAACGACTTGAAACGCTTGAAGGCTACCATGGGATTATCTACGGCCTAGATGGGTCGATTCATACCACAGAAGGCTTCACTGAGCGCTTCTTATTGGAGATTGTTGATGACTAAACTTCAAGAAACCACCAACTATTTAAAAACGCATCTTCCAAGCATCCCTAAAGCGGTGGTGGTGCTTGGTTCAGGAATCACGTTTGAAGAGGGGTTTGAGACCTTGAAGACACTCTCATTTAACGACATTCCACACGCAAAAACCACCAGCATTGCGGGCCATCAAGGCCAACTGGTCTATGGGTTGTTAGATGGTAAGCCCCTACTCATTCAACAAGGTAGACGTCATTTTTATGAAGGCTTTACGATGCGTGAAGTCACGCATTTGGTGGCGTGTTACCATCAGCTTGGCATTGAAACGCTCGTCTTAACGAATGCGTGTGGCGGGATTAACACCGCGAAAGTCGATGTGGGTTCGTTCTTAGTGCTTAGTGATTTCATCAATGGCATGCCTAGTAACCCTCTCATCGGCGAAACATTGCCTGGTACGACCCGTTTTCCTGACATGACTGAACCGTTTGATGTGGGGTTAAGATCACATTTAAAAACGGTGTTTGACACCCATAATGAACCGTACGTTGAAGGCACTTATGCGTCCTTTATGGGGCCTTACTATGAAACGAAAGCAGAGATTGAAGCGTTTAAACGGTTAGGCGCCGATGTCATTGGGATGTCGACCGTGCCTGAAGTCATCTTAGCGCATGCGCTTGGCTTAAAGGTGGCGGCGATCAGCTTAGTGACGAATCTTGCGACTGGCATCCAACAAAAAAACCACGATCATGCGCATGTCGTGGCGGTGGCAAATCGACGTTCTAAAACACTGACCAATCTACTGAAAGACGCCTTAAAGGCTTGGTTATAAACACAAAGGGTGACTCCTCGGAGTCACCCTTTTGATTTAAGCTTCGGATTCGTCTAAGTAAAATGTTTGTGATAAGATGCGTACCATCTTAAGGGCGATCAAGCCGGTAAAGACCCCCGTAGGAATCGAGAGTCCCACTAAAAAGGGAAGGTATAAAAACAGTTCTTGCGTGGAAAGTAACACCATCGCCACAAGCACTTGACCTAACGCATGACCAAAGGCACCCACGACACTCACACCGATGATCGAAAACCACTGTGTGGCTTTAAAACTGACCATTAAAAGATAGGCCATCAACCCGCCCCCAAACGATAACCAAAACGTGGGCGAGAAAAGCGCGGTAAAAAGACCCACCAAAAAGATGCGTAAAATGAGCACTAAAAACGCATCTTTGGCGGAATAAATATAAAGAATGATAAGAATGATAATGTTCGCTAGCCCTAGCCGAATCATCGGCAACCCCGTGAGCCCACCAAGCGCGACGCGCTCGACAATATTTAAGACCACACTGGCGGCTAAAAGGATGGCTAAAAGCACCATTTTTTTTGTATCCAAAAACATCCGTCCTTAATCACCGCTGCGGCGGTTGAGCCATTTATAAAGCAGTGAGAGTGGCCAAAAAAGTAGCCCTAAAGAGGGGAAAATAGACCACGGTCCAAATTGATCGATGTATAAAATGTTAAGGAGCACCAACATGCCAATGATGATGAGTGTGGCTAAGCTCGCAAAGACTAAGTCGTTGCGATAATGATGGATCGTTTTCAAACGTCGGTAACGACGTTTTTCTTTTTCTAAGCTTGGAATGTAATAATCTTCGTAATCGCCAAACTCTAAAATGGTTTGGTCGACAGCCTCATCTTCACTGAGTCCGGCATCTTTTAAATCGTCGACTTTTTCCGATAACATCTCAATGATTTGTTCGATCGTTTCTTTTTGGTGGGGTTCTTTTTTGAACAATCGTTCAACATATTCACGCAACTTGGTCATGATTTTCCTCCCACAACGTGTTCAAAATGATCTTGAGTTCTAACCATTCCGCTTTTTTTAAGGCGAAATACACTTTGCCTTCTTCTGTAATGGTGTAATACCGACGCTTACGACCAAACGATTTATCGCCAATGTAAGAGCGAATGAACCCTTTTTGCTCAAGTCTTTGCACGAGCGCATAAAGGGTGGCTTCTTTGATCTCAAACTTTCCACCGGTTTGTTTCTTTATGGTGGTCGCAATTTCATAGCCATAGCGATCTTTTTCAATGATGAGTTTTAAGATAATACCTTCTAAATGTCCGCGCATGATGTCCGATGAGATGGCCATAAAAAAACACCCCCTTACGTCTGGATAAAAGACTGCTTCATTTTATCACTGAACAAAGGGGATGTAAAGGTATGTCACTTGTATTGCGATTTAAAAAAAGTTAGTAAACGTCCCAGGGCTTCAATCAAGACTGGCGTATCTTTCACGTTCAGATCATGCATCACCGCATCGATCATATCCGCATGAAACTGTTCGTGTTCCGATAAGGCAGCCTCGCCCTTGTGGGTGAGTTTCACATAGACCTTCCGCAAGTCATCTTCTAAATGATACCGCGAACAATAGCCTTTTTTAACCAATCGGTTAATCGCGGTGGTGAGTGTGCCTACGGTCACCCTCAAGCGATTGGCAATGTTTGACATGGACGGTTCGTTGGTTTTCGCAACGGCTTCTAAGACGTGAATTTCACTCATCGTCAAATTCACCCCTTGTTCTTTTAAACGACGCTCTTGAATGCTTAAAATCTGGTTAAAGATGTCGACTAAGAGCTCGTTTAAAATGGCGCGTTCTTGGTCCATGTGCGTCCCTCCTATAGGCGTCAAATATGCTTTTAGATGGTGTTATTTTTTGATCCAACCAATCGCCACTGCGCCAGGCCCGGCATGCGCGCCAACCACTGGCGTTAAAGGATAGTCTTTAATCTCTTTAAACTCAGGACGAGCTTCTAAGAGTCTTTGACGAATCTCATCGATCGTTTCTTGGTCATGCGCATGGACTAAGAAAGGTTCAACACCATCCGCGTACTCTTCTAAAAACTTCTCAATAATGCGATCAATCGCTTTTTTGCGAGTACGGATTTTTTCTGCGGCTTCAATTTTACCTTCGCGGCTTAATTGTAACATGGGTTTAATTTTAAGTAAGCTTCCGACAAACCCACTCGCCCCAGATAAACGGCCATTTTTGACCAAGTAAAGGAGCGTATCGACACTGACAAGAATGCCTTGGCCTTCACGGATTTTGGTTAACGCATCGACGATGTCGATCATTTTTTTGCCTTCTTTAGCCATCTTTGCGGCGGTTAACGCCATGTGCGCTTCCGCGTACGCCACACTGAGTGAATCAAAGACCGTCACTTTGACGCCTTCGACCATTTTCGCGGCCATTTGGGCGCCTTCATAGGTGCCTGAAAGTTTCGATGAAATGGTGATTGCGATGATTTCTTCATACCCGTCGTCACGCATTTTTTCATACAGTTCTAAAATCACACCCGTGGCCGTTTGGGCGGTGGATGGGATGATTTTTTGATTGGCTCTTAGTTTTGCATAAAACTCTTCAGCGGTGATGTCTACGAAATCCGTATACTCTTCTCCGTCAAACAGTAACATCGAACGCATCACGCGGATGTCATAGTCGTGTTTAATGTAATCAATGCCTGAGTTCCCACAGACAAT
>SKKW01000145.1:0-4035 GCA_007123535.1 Candidatus Izemoplasma sp.
AGACCCCGTCGGAAGACATCTCTGTCAAAGCTTTGTTGTTCAAACCAAACCCTTCGTCATGACGGTGTGGAATGTAAAACGATACTTTTTCATAGTTAGCACGTTGAAAAAAATCTTTCCAGCAAACACTGGCGCATAAACCGTCAGCATCAAAATCCCCGAATATTGCTATCTTTTCTTTTGAATTCATCGCTTTCAGTATCCGTGAAACGGCTCTGTCCATATCGGTCAATAAAAAAGGATCGTGCATATCACGCTCATAAGAAACACTCAAAAATCGTTCCGCCTCATCGGAATCTTTTATAAAACGAGAATGTAAAAGCCGACGTTCAATATCGGAGTACTCCGACAGAACTCCTTCCGGAGGTAGATTTCTTAGAGAGTATTTTTCCATAAGAGATATGTTACCATAGAAGGAACATTGTAATAAAAACTTATGCAAAACAAAGACTGTATATTTTGTAAAATAGTAAAAGGGGAGATCCCGTCAGCCGGTATATTTGAAGACGATGTCGTAAAAGCGTTTCTGGATATCAATCCGGTCACTTACGGACACACGCTGATCATACCCAAGGAGCACCACCCGATAATGACCGATGTTCCCGACAATACTCTCGAGCACTCCTTCAGGATTGCTAAACATCTAATGAAAGACCTTAAAAAAATTTACGAGGCTGACTTTGTGACACTCGCGATCGTCGGAATAGATGTTCCCCATTTCCACATACACCTTATACCGAGAAAACAGTCGGATGAAATACCCAACTTCTGGCCGACAACAAATTACAAAAAAGGAGAGATGGAAAAAGAAGCGGAGAAAATCAGATCTTCTATTACGATATAAAAAGTATTTAAAAAGAAATGTCCGGAGAATCTTTCAAAGCTTCAATACCGGGCAATGTTTCATGAATCAAAAAATCAAGCATCGCTCCTCCACCCGTTGAAACAAAAGAGAACTCCCCTTCGAACCCAACCCCTTCAATGGAAGATATGGTGTCGCCTCCACCTATTACCGAATGTGCGTCCGAGGTGGCTATCGCTTCGGCTAAAATTTTTGTCTGATGATCATAACCCTTTTCTATATTCCCCATAGGTCCGTTCCATACAATAAAAGCCGCTCTCTTTATTTTCTTCGAAAGTTCCTCCATGGAAAGAGGTCCCACGTCGACAATGCTGTCACAAGAAGAAACTTCTTCCGCTTTTTTGATCTCTCTGTCTCCTTCTTTATTCTCCACGACCACATCAAAAGGAAGTATCAGATTTTCTTTATGAAGAAGTCCTTTCAGATCAACTCCTTCGTCGGTCGCCGATTTCCCGACCTCAAAACCTTTTTGCTTGAAAAAAGAATTCGCCAGAGCACCGCCGACAAACACGGCATCCGCTTTTTCCACGAACTTCTCAATAAGAGGAGCCTTGGTTTTGAACTTCAATCCTCCCAGCACAAAAAGGAAAGGTTTCCCTGGATCAAATGCAACGGCAAGCTCTTCCGTCTCTCTCTCAAAACGCATACCGGCAAAAGAAGGAAGATGTCGCGGAAGTCCGACGATCGAAGCATGTTCTCTATGAGATACGGAAAACGCCTCATTGACATACGCATCACCCAAAGAGGCGAGAGCGCGCGCATATTCTTCATCGTTCTCCTTCTCAAAAGGTAAAGACCTTAAGTTCTCCAAAACGATCATGTTGCCGTCTTTCAACTTCTCAATATCAAAACGTATATCCTCCGGATCGCAACTCCCCACGAAAGATGCGGGAAAAAGACCACGGTAATGATCGGATACCGGTTTTAACGTCGAACTAAAGGCCGGCTCCATGTGACCCATCAAAACAACTCTTGCTTCTTTTTTCAAAAGAAACTCCAGAGTCAACATAACGGAACGAAGACGAAAATCATTCGTGACCCTCCCTTCTTCAACGGGAACGTTAGTGTCGATACGAACAAGAAAAACTTTTCCTTTTATGTTCTTGTTTCTTAAGTCCGATAAGGATCTGATCATAATAATTTAAATACTCTCGGCGATATCGATTATTTCCGAAAAGCTTTTGGGGTCAAGACTCTGCCTTCCGATCAATAGTCCCTCGGCGTGACCCTCCCTTAAAAACTCCTCGGCATTACGCGGAGACACCGACCCTCCGTACAAAACCGGAACAGAGAATCCCTCTTTCTTGCCATAGCGTTTGGAAAGAAATCTTTTTGTAAAAACGACTATCTCATATAACTGATGCCCCGTTATCGCCTCTTCTTCGCTTTTGCCGATAGCCCACACCGGTTCATAAGCAACTATAACCCTCTCAAGCAAGGCGGGAGTGACTTCGGAGAAAGCGAACGTGAGTTGCGACTCGAGTAAGCGTAGATACTCCCCATCTTTATCCCTCTCTTTCTCCCCTATACAAATTACAGGATTGATCCCCGACCTCAAAGACGACTTGATCTTTTTAGAGATTTCTTCATCGGACTCCCCCATCTCTCTTCTCTCCGAGTGGCCGACTATCACGTACTTTACTTTCATGTCGGCAAGTTGAACCGGAGAGATCTCTCCCGTATAAGAACCCCCTTCCTCCCAAAAACAACTCTGAGCTCCGAGAGACAAATTTTTGGGAAGTCTTTTTGAAGAAAAATCAGACAGATAAAGATAAGGGGGACAGATCACGATCTCGGCGTTTCTTCTTTGAGATCTTTTTTTGATACCATCAAAGATCCTTAAAGCTTCTTTTTTGCCACTCGGGTTCATCTTCCAGTTTCCAATTATGTAAGATCTTTTTTTGTTTTCCATAACTACTTAATTTAAAGGGTTTAAATAAATAAAACAACTCTACTCGATCTCTCTCCATCCGGAGATCACAAAACCTGCCGAGCGGCCCGCCGAAAAAAACGAGTTGGCCAAACCTTCACGATAGACGATGGTCGCATTATCTCGAGCTCTTATCCTGTAAGCGGTCAAGCCCGTTATGTCAACATTGTTACGAATAAGTATCTCTCCTTTTTCAGCGTACATAAAAACATCCCCATCCGCTTTTTGCCCATCGGTTATCGCATGAGTTGACCCTCCTTCCGACGCAGATTCGTTTGCGGAAATTAAAAATATGAAAGACCTGTCACTACCGGCCGCACCTTCAAAATCAGGGTTGTTTCCGAGACTTATGGTACTTCCTTCCATTCGATCTTCCGGATCATCGGCGATAATGGCGACACTCTCATCACCCAAGGAACCATCGACCCTTAATAACGGATTGTTCATTATCTTTATATTCCCCTCAACCCAAACATGGCCCTTCAAAGTGATGACGTGATTTCCACGTATTTCCAGATCGCAAGTTATGTGAACAGGTCCCAATGTCTGGCTCGAATTTATAAGATACTCATCATCGCACTCGATAACACCCCCCATTTCGGCATACTCTTTCCATCCGTTCAGAACCTCTTCGGTAATGGGGAGATCCACGGGGTCCAACGGTTCGGAATCCGGATATCCTTGTCCGGGTTCATATGATGTATTAACAAGATTCATGTAATAAATACTCCCATCCACTTTTGAGTTCTCGATCGAATACGCATAAGCGGAGCCTTCAATGTAAATACTGTCTATCAACCCCCCCACCCCGGCCACAATAACCGAACCGGAGATCCCAACCTCTTCTATTCCCACCCCGACAACAGGCCCCGTCGAAAAAACATCACCTTCAACCGACGCCGAATCCTCTAGAATAAGCCCGCCATCACCGACTTGAGCTGCATAAGAAAAACTCAACCCCGTGCCCAAAACAAGGTCGAGTGCCACCTTTCTTGTTATACCATCCCGAGAAACACCCACACTCTCTATATACACTCCGCCACTTCCACTATGATAGGTTATATTCGCAATATTCCTACCTATCTCCAACTCCTCATCCTCACCTACACCCAAATTTCTTTTAAAACGATAGAACGTGTCCTCCATTCCACTCTCGGCGGCAGCAAGGGCTTCAAAAGAAGCATAAAGAACCGAAGAAGATTTTAAATGAGAAAGGGCGGGAGCCGCCAATGCCAATATCAAA
>SKKW01000099.1:0-3997 GCA_007123535.1 Candidatus Izemoplasma sp.
AAAGACGGCCGCTAAAAAGAAATCTTCAATCGCAAAGGGGTTGAAAAAGAGTTCATAAATAAAGACAAAACTCGGGAACATAAGCGAGCCATAGATGCTTCTTATAAAGACGTTTTTTCCTAAAAAGATAAACGCCAGCACCAACATAAAACTATTTAAAACATAAATCACAACCGCAATTGGGACCCCTTCAAATATGGTTTGAAGGATAATCCCTAGGCCACTGACGCCACCAACCACTAAGTTGACTGGCACCAAAAAGAAATAAAAGCCAAAGGTCATCAAAAAGATGCCGAGCGTGATCATCACATAGCGTTTTAAAAACGTGATTTGTTTGAGTGGTGGAAGTCTATACTTCTTTTTAATCGGCGGATTAGACATTGCGAGATCCTTTCGCTTGTTGACGAAGATACGCTAAAATAAAGCCATCTAAATCGCCATCGAGCACTTTTTGAACTTGACTCGTCTCTTCGTTGGTGCGATGATCTTTGACCATCGAGTAAGGGTGCATCACATAAGAACGAATTTGTGAGCCAAACGCGTTTTGACCGGTGTTTTTCATTTGCGACATAGTTTCGTGCTGACGTTCTTTTTCCAGTTGATAAAGCCGCCCTTTTAAGATTTGCATCGCTTTAGAGCGGTTTTTGATTTGGGATCGTTCGTTTTGACAGGTGACCGTGATTTGGGTGGGTAAATGCGTAATCCGAACCGCGGAGTCGGTGGTGTTGACACTTTGGCCCCCCGCCCCAGAAGAACGATAGGTATCGATTTTTAAATCTTCTTCTTGAATTTGAATGTCAATGTCTTCGTTGATTTCAGGAATGACATTAACCGACGCAAACGAGGTATGACGGCGTCCGCCTGAATCAAACGGTGAAATACGCACCAAACGGTGCACGCCGGATTCCGCTTTTAGATGACCATAGGCGTAAGGCCCACTTAAAGTAAAGGTGACACTTTTAAGCCCCGCTTCGAGCCCATCAAGATAATCATCGACCGTGATTTGATACCCTTTATCTTCCGCAAAACGACGATACATCCGGTAAAGCATGCTCGCCCAGTCTTGACTCTCTGTGCCCCCTGCGCCAGGGTGAATTTCGATGATGGCGTTGCCATCGTCAAATTCGTCACTGAGTAAGGTCGCTTTTTCAAACGCTTCAAGCGTCGTTTCCGCTTGCTTGATTTCATGATCTAATGAAGGCAAAGGTTCGCCCAGTTCAAAAAGTTCGACCGCTAAGCTGAGGTTTTCTTCGTGGCGCATCAGTTGATCCAGTTGGTCGAGTTGTTGTTTGTGCGTTTTGAGTTTCATGATGTGGCGATTAGCCGTTTCATGATTTGACCAAAAATCGTTCGCATAGGTCGCTTCTTCAAGCGTTTGAACGGTGGTTTTTAAGCGCTCAATGTCCCACGCGTCTTTTAAGGCATTGACGCTCTGTTGGTACTGTTTGAGCCACTGTTTCAGTTCATGTAATTCCATGACAGACTCCTAACGTCCACAACAGTGTTTGTATTTTTTTCCACTGCCGCAAGGACATGGGTCGTTGCGCCCTACTTTTTTTGAGGTGACTGGTTGACGTTTGGTCTCTTCTTCTTTGCCTGAGAGGGTGCGGGTGGGTTTGGCCACTTGAATCCGCTGTAAATTATCACGGATTTGCGCACGTAAGACGTAACGTGAGACGTCACGTTCAATGTTCGCAATCAATTCTTCAAAAAGCTGGAAGCCGATTTCTTGGTATTCACTCAAGGGATTAATTTGACCATACGAACGAAGCCCAATCGATTGACGAAGTTCACTCATTTGGTCGATGTGTTTCACCCAGTGGGTGTCCACAACGCGCAACATGACGACTTTTAAAAACTCATTAAAGTTCACATCGCCCGTTTGTTCGCGCTTGTGATCAAAGTTTTCTTTCACGAGTGATAAGATGTGGGCTTTCGCCGCATCTGGGTCGGTTTCAAGCGTGTCTTTACCCACCACACTGGCGTTAAAGAGTTGCGTGTTCAACGCTTCTGTTAAAGGTCCTGTGAGCACGGTAGGTTGTTTTTCCTGTGTGTCAATGTGACGATCAATCAAACGTTCGACGTAGTTCATTAAAAGCCCATCGACCGATTCAATGATCGTATCACGCAGTAAAACATCCCGCCGTTGGGCGTAGATGACTTCGCGTTGTTTTCTTAAGACTTCATCGTATTGTAAAACCGTTTTCCGGCGATCAAAGTTGTTGCCTTCAATTTGTTTTTGCGCGCGTTCAATAAAGCGTGAAAAAATCTTAAAATTAACCGGTGTTTCCGTGTCGGTGCCTTTTTCTCTGGTTAACATTTCGAGTTGACGCTTAAAGCGATCACCGCCAAAACGTCTTAATAAATCGTCTTCGCCTGAGAGGAAAAATTTCGAATACCCTGGGTCGCCTTGACGACCAGAGCGCCCACGTAACTGGTTGTCGATCCGTCTGGATTCATGACGTTCCGTCCCTAAGACAGCTAAGCCACCAGCTTCTACGACGCCGGGACCCAGTTTAATGTCGGTCCCACGACCCGCCATATTGGTCGCAATCGTGACCGCACCTTTTTGACCGGCGTTTTCGACGATCTCGGCTTCGCGTTCGTGTTGTTTGGCGTTTAAAACGTTATGTGGAATGCCGCGTTGTTTTAAGAGCTTACTTAAAAGCTCCGAACTTTCAATAGAGATGGTCCCTACGAGTATCGGTTGGCCTTTTTGATGACGCATTTTAATCTCATCGGCCAGCGCCACATATTTTGCTTTCATCGACGCGTAAATTTCATCGTTCGCATCGTCACGCACGACGGGCACGTTGGTGGGAATTTCAATGACGAGCATGTTGTAGATGTTGCGGAATTCTTCTTCTTCGGTTTTCGCTGTCCCCGTCATCCCGGAAAGTTTTTGATACATCCGGAAATAATTTTGGAAGGTGATCGTTGCTAAGGTCGTGGTTTCTTTTTTGATCTCGACGCCTTCTTTGGCTTCTAACGCTTGATGTAACCCTTCCGAAAACTGACGGCCAATCATCAAACGCCCGGTAAACGCATCGACGATGATGACTTCGCCGTCTTGCACGACATAATCGACATCCCGATCCATCGTGTAGTTGGCTTTGACCGCATTGTTGATGTGGTGCAGTAAGCTGACATGGTCTAAATCATACAAGTTTTCAATGTTAAAATAACGCTCACCTTTGGCGACGCCTGATTCGCTTAAGGTGACCGATTTAGATTTTAGATCGATGTCGTAATCGTCTTCTTGTAAGGTTTTCGCGAAGCTATTGGCTTGCGCGTATAAATTTGCCGTTTGCTTGGCGCCCCCTGAAATGATGAGAGGGGTTCTCGCTTCATCGATTAAAATCGAGTCGACCTCATCGATGATCGCAAAATTAAGCGGTCTTTGAACCATGTCATCGGCGTAGATGACCATGTGATCTCTTAAGTAATCAAAGCCCACTTCGTTGTTGGTTGAATATAAGATATCGCACGCATAGGCAGCGCGTTTTTCTTCTTTCGTATGTTCCCGTTTATTGAGGCCCACACTCAGTCCTAAGAAACGAAATAAATCGCCAATTTCACCTTCTGCTTCACGCGCAGCTAAGTATTCATTGACGGTAATGATATGGACCCCATCGCCTGAAAGGGCGTTTAAATAGGCGGGCATGACGGCCGTTAAGGTTTTCCCTTCCCCCGTTTTCATCTCCGCAATGTTGCCTTGATGAATCACGTGAGCGCCCATAATTTGGACTTTGAAGGGCGTCATGCCGGTCACGCGTGTGGACGCTTCACGGACCAGCGCATACGCTTCAACTTCAAGGTCATCCAAGGTTTCACCCGCTTGGAACCGGGCTTTAAAGCTTTCCGTTTTAGCTTTGATAGCCTCATCACTAAGCGCAGCCATGGTGGCTTCTAGTGCGAGAACTTGATCGGCGAAGGCGCTCAGTGTTTTTTGCGCTCGACGGCTAGGATCAAAGAGTTTTTTTAACATAGACTTCAC
>SKKW01000126.1:0-3962 GCA_007123535.1 Candidatus Izemoplasma sp.
GTGGGCGCCCATAGCTATGATGCTTTGCTTGTTGTTGACACCAAACGTACTTATCAAACCCACATGGGGTTTGGCGGCGCGTTTAGCGAAGCCGCCGCCCATGTGTTTGCGTCTACCCCTCACCAAGAAGACGCGCTCAACGCGTATTTTTCTGACGAGGGTCTGAAATACAATTTAGGCCGTACCGTCATTCATTCATCCGATTTTTCGGTCGCTTCAAGAACCTACATCAACGAAGGCGATGAGACGCTCGATTCCTTTGATCTCTCCTTTGACGATGAGGCCATTGTGCCCTTGATTAAACGAGCCTCAAAGAAGGCCGGTGGGTTATGGTTGTTTGCTTCTCCTTGGTCGCCTCCAGCGTTTATGAAAACCAATCAAAACCTCTATTATGGAGGGTCACTCAAGCCTGATACTACACTCTCTGGGCACAATACATCATCAAATATTTAAGAGCCATGCTAGATCGCGGCATCACGATCTCAGCTTTATCCATTCAAAACGAGCCTGCGGCCAATCAAACATGGGAATCGTGCCATTATACGGTCGAAGAAGAATCAAGAATGGTTGAAGTCCTTTACGACGCGTTAAAAGAAGCCAAGCTTGATGTCAAACTGATCATTTGGGATCACAACCGTGACGTCTATGTTGAGCGAGCACACGGGGTCCTTAAACATTTAAAAGATAAAGTATGGGGCGTGGGCCATCACTGGTACGTCTCAGAAGACAGTCAAAACTTAAGTGTCATTCATGACCTCTATCCTGATACCCACATTTTATTCACCGAAGGGTGCGTCGAACTCACCAATCCGGCGTTTAGTTTTGGTGATAAAGCCGAAGATTTATGGAAACACGGTGAGCATTATGGCCGCAACATCATCAAAGACTCACTCAATTACACCGAGGGCTTTGTCGAGTGGAATCTTTTCTTAGACGATCAAGGTGGGCCTAATCATGTTCAAAACTACTGTGAAGCCCCAATCATGATTGACCGACAAACCGGCGTACTCACGCACAATCCGTCGTATTATTATATCGGGCATTTTTCTCGTCACATTCAACCCGGCGCCAAACGCGTGCACATTCAACGCTCCGTTCATCCAACCATTTATGCGACCGCGTATCAAAACCCAAACGGTGAGATTGTCGTGGTCATTCAAAACGAAGGCTGGCTTCAAAACATCACCCTTTACGTTGATCAAAAACCGCTCAATGTCAGTTTGCCTGATCGCTCCATCACCACCTTCGTCATTTCAAACGAATCCTAACCCCCATACTCTATGGGGTTTTTATTTAGTGTTATCTTGTGAACCCTTCCAAGAGAAGACTGGAAATCTAACACACGCATGCTATACTGAAGGTACTCTATGCATGATGAAGGAGGCTTTATGAAAAAGACCATTTTAGACATTTTAAACTTATCCAAGACCGCTCGTATGAGTGAGGTTGACCGTGAGGCACCTAAACCACCGTTGTTTTCAACTTATGAGGGTGAACGGATTTCCTTACCTGATGTAAACACCCTCACACCTCCCACCACTACGCTCCACGATGCCCTGCTCAATCGACGCAGCCATCGTCAGTTTTCAAACACACCGCTCACCCTAGAGGCGCTTTCCTACGCGTTATACATGACCCAAGGCGTTAAAAAAGTCGTCGACAAACGGGCCACCTTTCGCACTGTTCCTTCCGCGGGTGCCAGACACGCGTTTGAAACCTATGTCTTAGTCAACCACGTAGAAAACCTATCTGAAGGGCTTTATGTCTATGACGCGAAGCATCATGCCCTAATACTTAAAGATCAAGACCCAAACTTAAAAGAAACGTTTTTAGCGGCGTGTTTAAACCAAAAGATGGTGATTCAAGCGGCGGTCACGTTCTTTTGGGTCGCAGACGTGGCACGCATGGGTGCGCGTTACGTTGAACGTAGTGCACGCTATTTATGTTTTGATGCTGGTCACATCGGACAAAACCTCTATTTGGTTGCTGAAGCACTTACCGCAGGCACCTGTGCGATTGGGGCCTTTGATGACGATCTTTTGAATGCGGCGCTTAAGCTGGACACGTCACAACACATAACCCTGTATGCGGGGCCTTTAGGAAAGCTTGACGTGAAGGATGACTAAACATTCATGAAAAAGTCCAGTAAGGCCAACACTGCCCCCTCAGTCATGAGCGAGAAAGCACGTCTTCGCACGCAAGGCAAAACGTTCCGTCAAACGTTCACACCCAATGAACTAAAAACAAGAAATGAAGCTTTAATAGAGCGTTTAATCGCGTATTTAAGCACGCTTGATATCAACACTGTAGGTCTTTTTTATCCTTTAAAAGGGGAAGTTGATGTGCGCGTTCTTGACACCCATTACGACACGTTTTACCCTCTGATAGAAGCGGGCACACTGGTCTTTGCGCCTGCGACAAAAGACTTTGTTAAGGCGCCTTTTAAGACGTTTGTTCCAAACACAAAAGAACGGGCAGATAAAGATTTAGACGTAGTCATTGTTCCAGGGCTTTTTTTTGATGAGAAAGGCTTTCGTTTAGGGTATGGTAAAGGGTATTACGACCAGTATTTAGCCACACACGACGCGCTTTTTATCGGCGTGTGTTTAGAGCCTTTTTTAATCTCTACATTGCCTAGAGAAACGCACGATCAAAGAGTTCATCTGATTTTTACCGATGAACGTACATTGCCCTTTCGTGATTAAAAAAAACGCCCATCAGCCCTTTGACTGACGCGCGTTTTTAGTTATTTATGGAGTGTGAACGCACGATTGCGTTGTTTTAACGTAAAGCCTAAAGTCTCATACAAAGCAATCGCTTTGTGGTTGGGTTCTTCCACCACAAGTTCGATTGTTTGAACATTGGGCTTATTCAAGACCGTGTGAAGCACGTGTGTTAAAAAGGGTTTGGCGTAGCCTTTGTCTCTTGCGTCAGCTTTAAGCGCGAACACTTCTAACATCGCTTTTAATGACATCTGTTTCACATGGGCGTAGCCAATCAAATCATCCTCCTTAATGGCCACAAACGTCTCTTTATGTGGGCTAGGCTCAATCAAGGCTTCACCTTTGATGTACGCATTAGGAAAAATGTGATCGTGCATGGTTTTAATAGTGGTATGATCGTTTGGTTCAAGTCTTCTAACATCGACGTGGTGTAATCCTCGATAAGGCTCGACCTCATGAAGCGTTAAAATGTCTTCAACACCACCATCGATCGCCTTAAAATACGTCATCAGGCTATGATAATAAGTACTGGTATCGGAAAAGAAAAAATTAAGGGCATAGCAATCAAAAGACGTTAAGACGTGTTGAATGAACGCTTTTCCTGTCGTCTCATCGGCATCGATGACGTAAGGTCCTGCGACGTCAATGGTCTTGTGTTCAATGTTTTTATGCGTGACTAAGACGCCTTGGATGTTGTCAGTTTCAACCACTAAGACGCCTTCTTGTTGGATGGCTTGACGCACATCGTTTTGAATGGATTCCTCTAATAAACTCATATAGCCACTGTAATACTCAGGGCGTTGATTCATTTGATAAATGAAAGGGACTAAGGTATTTAAGTCTTTAAGGGTCGCTAAGCGAATCATGGTTCTCTCCTAAATTATGTCATGAGTTTAGTTTAGTGGAAGAACCTTTCAATAGCAAGCGTTTACGCGTGAATCATTGTGAGGATGAAGAAGATAAATTGTTATGCAGAAAGGATGTTTCGATGAACACGGTTCAAACATACGATGTCTTAGTGATCGGTTCAGGGATTGCTGGGTTAAGTGCGGCCATTGAAGCCGCGTCACAGGGGGCGCGTGTTTGTGTGATTGAACAACTGCCTAAAGCCGGTGGCAACACCTTAATTAGTGATGGCGGTATCGCTGTTCCGAGCCATCCTTTACAAAAAAAAGAGCACATTGACGATAGCCCTGAACTGTTAATAGAAGATATGTTAAAGGCAGGCAAACATAAGAA
>SKKW01000122.1:0-3946 GCA_007123535.1 Candidatus Izemoplasma sp.
ATCGATAAGAGCGCTAAAAAATCATTACGTTTCAAGGCTCTATAGTTCAAAAGGATGATGACAAAGGTTGCCATGACGTACCCATACAAGATAGCCGCATGCCACAAAAAGAGAGGCCCTCTCATATAAATATTCTCATCGGTCACATAAAAGATGCCTTGCGCAAACAGACTGTAAATAGACGCCCCTATAATGAGCATTGAAGGCGTCCATAAAAGTGCGTAAATTGATTGTTTAATAGGCTTATCAGGGTATAAGTGGTGCCAAACATAAAGCAACCAGTTTAAACCAATAAACCCTGAGATGCTAAACAGAAGGGCTGTTGACGTAGGATGAAGCACACGCATTGTGAGGCTAGTTAAACCGTTACTAAGCTCGCTCAAGGTGTCTAAGATTAACAGACTACTGGTTAAAATAAGCAGCCAATAAAAGCGCTGATTGGCTCGATAAGAAAAATCACGCTTAAAAAGCATGCTGATAAGCAGCACAAGCGCGATAATTAAAGCATAGCCATTGGTTTGAATGACGTACACGAAAAACGCCTCACTTCTTCCCTTACAAGCGAACGGTACATCATACATATTTTAACACAGTCGTTAAGATTTAAGACAGATTTAATTCTTTTAACGACTAAACACAGTCGGCCGCTTGGTCAATTAAATATTTATTAAATATCTGGTGCACATTGGTTGCAGAGCACACAGCTAAGGCGTAAACTTGAATTAACTTAATGCAGGTACAAAGATGAGAAAAATCTTTTTAGGGCTCATGATGCTTTTATTCATCATCACCCTTGCGGCGTGTGGCAATACCGAAGAAACCACACAGTCTCAACAAAATGGCACCGAAGAAACACAACATAATGACGCTAACCAACAAGATTCAACCCCTGGGGATGACGCATCAGATCAAGATGATCCCGCAGATTCTAGTGATGAGGCGACGGATGAAGAGGACACGTCAGACGCAGACGATGAACCTGAAGAAGCACTTCCCGCAATTGATGTCAATCTATTCTCTAGCAACAATGACTTAGCTGCTCAGTTTAATCGTGAGTTCTTAGAACAGCCCATAAGACAATATGGTGTCGGACAAACGGACGTTTTAACCGTCGAAGTTATCTATTTTGGTGGTCCATTGTTTACAAACGAATACACCTTAGTCATCATTCCTGGTTCTTACGGCAATTACACGCAGATTTCAAACATCATTTATAATGACGGCTCCATGACCATTACTGGCTTAGCCCAAGGGGTTGCTACCTACCGTATTCAAGTGTATGTGGGTGGCGAACTGATGTTCACATCAAGTGAACTCGAAATCATCATTAATTGATCCTCTCTTGATATAAAAACATCGAACGAATCTGTTTTTTAGATTCGTTCGATGTTTTTTATTTTTGGCTGCGTCTAAAAAGCGATTTAGGACCGTGGTCCCAAGCGGTCTTTAAAATGGGTCCCCATGCGTTACGCGTTCGCTTCACCGCTTTTCCTTCCGCAAGTCTTCTCAGTTGTTGTTCATAATAACTGTTGCCTATAATCGGTCCAAACTTTTTATCCAACGATTTAAATCCTGTCGTTAATCGTTCGATCTTCATCGTTTGATAGTCCCCTTCTTGAATTTTTTGGGGTATCTTAGGATCGAGTGCTAACGGCCGGCCTAACCCAATCATCGCCGGTTGGTGCTGTTTGATTGCTTCTTCCATCACATCCACCGCGCGAAACCCACCGGTAATGACAAGGGGGGCTGTGATGTGTGGTCTGACCTTAGACGCAAACGGTAAAAAGAACACGTCATTTTCACTGGTTTGTCCGGTAGACATCACCGGTTTTTCGTAGTTCCCACCGGAGATTTCAATGAGATCAATCCCTGCCTTATCCAAGGCCTGTATCACGTTAAGGGACGCCGTTTCATCAAACCCATCCGGCTCAAAATCTTGACTGTTCAGTTTGACCCCAATGGGAAATTCCTCACCGACCGCTTCGCGCATCGCGTGATAGATGTCGAGTAAAAAACGTTGACGGTTTTTTTCTGAGCCGCCATAAATGTCTTGGCGTTGATTTTGTCTAGGGGAAAGAAACTGTGAGATGAGATACCCATGCGCCGCATGGATTTGAACCCCACTAAAGCCTGTTTCTTTGGCTCTTTGTGCCGCATAGGCAAACTGTTTTATGAGTTGTTTGATTTCTTCTAGCGTGAGTGCTCTTGGGGGGTTAAAGAAACGACGATAGCTCCCTTGCAAAGGTACGGCACTAGGTGCAACGGGCGTTTTTGATAAAAACCGAGGCGATTGTTTGCCAGGGTGATTAAGCTGCATCCAAAGCGCTGTTTGGTTTATTGTGCCGGCTTTAGCCCAGCGTTTAAACGCCTCAAGGTCTGAATGCTCATCCAAGACAACATTCCCAGGTTCGCCTAACGCAGTGCGGTCGATCATCACATTGCCCGTCACCACGAGGCCCGTGCCACCCTGGGCAAACACCTTATACAAATGTTCATAACGTTCATTGGGGTGATGCTCAGCATCACCCATGGCTTCACTCATCGCCGATTTTAACAGTCGGTTTTTGATGATGACACCGCTTGGTAACGTAAGCGGGGTCATCAATAGCGTCTCACTCATGTTGCGTCCACGTCCTTTGGTATGCTGAGTTAAAAGAGTTGATTAATGATGTCGCTGGTTTGAAGGGCGCCCGTAAACACAATCCAGGCAATCACAGATTTCGCGACTAAACTGAGCCAAATATAGACCTTCTCACCAAATTCATACGCTTCATAAGGGCCCTTTTTCTTGTATTGAAGCCACATGTTAATCGCAAAGCTATTAAAGAATAGGAAATAGCCCCCAATCGCTGCCCATGCGTACCAAGGCACTAAATCAAGATTATTAGAAAACAATAAATACATGAGGATCGCAGCCCATGGCGCAAGGCCAATCAACCATCCCATCCAATACGGTAAAAAGCGTGTCTTTTTTGTGTGTTGATTGGCAAGCTCCATCTCGAGGCCTAAAAGATTCATGACCGCATTCGCGATAAAAATGAGCGTCAGCGTTTGAATGTCTCTCACACCAAACAAGATGGCGAGTAGGACAATCAGTAACGAAGAGCTAAGCGCGTACTCCACCCAGCGAAACACATTATAGCCTTTATGAATGCCTTCTAAATAACGATCTTTAAAGAGCACCACTAAAAAATGAAACAAGGCTGAGAGAAACAAAAAGCCAGTAGTCACCAACGCAAACGGCAGTGTAAACAGTTCACGACTCACCGTTATAAGTGCGTTCGTTTGCGGGTCTAAGTCTTGATGAAAAGCCACAATGGTGGGCTGAAACTCCTGTAAATCTTCAATGATAAAAAGCGCAATCAAAACCATGATGATGGCTTGAACTAAATGGGCAAGCCCCATTTTGAAATTAAACTTGACGAGTGTTGAAGTCATCAAATCTCTCCTTTTGATTCAGTATAGCATAGCCCTACTAAAGCACCTTTTAAAATGCAAAAAGGTCCTACAAGGACCTGATTAAATCGACGTGTTTCATGAAAAATGTTGATCATAAGATTAAGGGTGCCTAAGCCAATCAATAAACAATAGGGCATTTAGATAAAGGGCGCCCATGAGGAATAAGTTTAGGAAAGCTGGGTAATATAAGTGCATGTGACGATCCCAAGTCTTTTTAAAGTTTTTAAGGGAATCTAATCGCTCAATATGTCTGAATAGAGCAACCAAGATAACAACCTCGAACAATATGATCAGGGGCGCTAGATATTGACTAAAAGGGTTATTCATCCCAATCTCAATGGCGTCTATCCCCCGTGCTGAAGCGATCAGCCATGCTTGTAAACTCAAGGACCCGACAGAAACAAAAAAGAGGATTAATGATATCAATACATAACGATGGTAGTGCGTCATTTTAGAATCATTTGACTGCTTTTTAAGTAACTTAAGA
>SKKW01000049.1:0-3932 GCA_007123535.1 Candidatus Izemoplasma sp.
CCATTATCGAAAACTAAAAATTTCCGCTTGCTTGAAATCGTAGAGAGTAAAGCTCTAGTAGAGTAGAGCATCGAGGAGGTTATTTAGTATGATTCAACAAGAATCGAGATTGAAAATTGCCGATAACTCTGGTGCCAAAGAAATTTTGACGATTAAAGTGCTGGGTGGAACCGGCCGCAAATACGCTTCGATTGGTGACATCATTACTGCGACAGTAAAACAAGCAGTGCCTGGTGGTGTCGTTAAAAAAGGCGAAATTGTCAAAGCGGTTATTGTACGCACCGTGCGTGAAGTTAGACGTAGTGACGGCAGTTACATTAAATTTGACGATAACGCAGCCGTTATCGTAAAAGAAGACAAATCACCAAGGGGTACGCGTATTTTTGGTCCAGTCGCACGTGAATTGCGTGAGCACGGATTCATGAAAATCGTTTCGCTTGCCCCAGAAGTATTGTAGGGTAGGAGGTCACAATGAAGATAATTAAAGGCGATCAAGTCCGTGTCATCTCTGGCGCAAACCGCGGCAAAGAAGGCAAAGTCTTAAGAACCCTTCCTCGTTCACAACGCGTGATTGTTGAAGGCGTTAACGTCGTAAAAAAACATGCGAAGCCTACTCAAGCCAATCCAGATGGGGGCATCGTGGAATTCGAAGCGCCCATTCATATCTCGAATGTTATGGTTGTAGATAAAGAAGGGACATCACGGGTCGGCTACAAAACCGTTACCGAGACTGTGAAGAAAAAATCCGTCACACGCAAAGTACGCTTTGCGAAAAAATCTGGCGAGGTCCTAGACTAATGAAAGGAGGCATTCGCGGATGAATCGATTACAAGAACGGTACACCGAAACGGTGAAACCAAACCTCATGAAACAATTTTCTTACGACTCAATCATGGAAGCGCCACGTCTTGTCAAAGTCGTTGTCAACATGGGTGTCGGTGACGCGGTCGCTAACACGAAAGCGCTCGACGATGCGGTCGCAGAAATGACTCAAATCACAGGTCAAAAACCTGTCATCACGAAAGCGAAAAAATCGATTGCTGGCTTCAAGTTAAGAGAAGGCATGCCTATCGGTTGTAAAGTAGATTTACGTGGTCAAAGAATGTATGATTTCTTAGACAAATTGATGAACATTGCACTTCCACGTGTGCGTGACTTTCAGGGGGTCTCTCCGAAAGCATTTGACGGCCGTGGAAACTACACATTAGGCATCAAGGAACAACTTATTTTCCCCGAAATTGATTATGACAAAATCAACCGTGTACGCGGGATGGACATCGTTATTGTCACCACTGCCCAAACGGATGAAGAAGCGAAAGCGTTACTGAGTGAACTCGGTATGCCTTTCCGTAAAAACTAAGGAGGTAAACATGGCAAAAACATCGATGATTGTAAAGCAACAACGTACAAACAAATTTAAAGTACGTGAATACACCCGTTGTGAACGTTGCGGTCGTCCCCATGCGGTCATTCGCAAGTTCAAACTCTGCCGGATTTGCTTCCGCGAATTAGCCTACAAAGGGCAAATCCCTGGCATTAAAAAATCCAGCTGGTAGTCAGCTGATCTGTTTGGAAGGAGGCATTACCCATGGTTATGACAGACCCGATTGCGGATATGCTCACGCGTATTAGAAACGCTAATCAAATGAAAAAAGATAGTGTTAGTATGCCCGCAAGCAAACTGAAACAACAGGTCTTAGACTTGTTACGTGAAGAAGGTTACATCGCCAACGTTGTCGTTGTGAAAGGTGAACCTGTTAACGAATTAAAAGTCACACTAAAATATATGCAAAATGAACGTGTCATTAAAGGGCTCAAACGTATTTCTAAACCAGGATTACGTGTGTATGCTCAGTCTGGTGATATTCCAAAAGTCTTAAACGGCTTAGGCATCGCCATCATTTCAACCTCAAAAGGTTTAATGACCGATCGTGAAGCCCGCAAACAAAATGTTGGCGGGGAAATTCTTGCATACGTATGGTAATTAAACAAAGGAGGATTGACGATGAGTCGTATAGGAAATAAACCCATTGCCTTGCCTGAAGGCGTTGAAGCGACAATCACCGGTCAACGCGTTGAGGTCAAAGGTCCTAAAGGTACGCTGTCTTGGGACGTTCATCCCGCGATTACCGTCGCGGTTGAAGACGGTCAAGTAACCGTCAGCCGCCCCAATGATATCAAAGAGAACCGTGCATTACACGGCACCACCCGTGCCTTAGTTCAAAACCTCATCATTGGCGTTAGCCAAGGGTTTAAAAAGGACTTAAAGATGATTGGCGTCGGTTACCGTGCCCAATTACAAGGTCAGACCCTCGTGGTCAACGCAGGGTATTCAAACCCTGTTGAAGTCACCATTCCAAGCGGTATTGAAGTGACCGTCAACAAAAACACCGACATTACCATCAGCGGCATTGACAAACAAGTCGTTGGTGAGTTTGCTGCGAACATCCGCGCGATCCGTAAACCAGAACCTTATTTAGGTAAAGGGATTCGTTACGTGGATGAATACGTCCGCCGTAAAGAAGGAAAAACCGCTAAGTAGCGGCTAGGAGTGACATAGTATGATAAATAATATTTCACGCAATGATGCACGCAAAAAACGTCACTTACGCATTCGTAAAACCGTGGTCGGTACGGCGTTACGTCCGCGCTTAAGTGTCTATCGTTCAAACAAAAACATCTACGCTCAATTGATTGATGATGTCAATGGTGTGACGCTCGCAAGTGCGTCAACTGTGACTCTTAAATCGGAGCATGCTGCCACCGTCAAAGGCGCGACCGAAGTCGGTCAAGCATTGGCTAAAGCAGCAACTGAAAAAGACATCAAAGCTGTGGTTTTTGACCGCAGTGGTTATTTATACCACGGCCGCGTAAAAGCGCTCGCCGAGGCCGCGCGTGAAGCCGGCCTTGAATTCTAAGAAGGAGGTAAGCCCAATGCAAAATCAAAAGAGAAACCGTCGCAGAAGAGAAGAGAATCCGTATGAAGAACGGGTTGTCAATATTAACCGCGTCACCAAGGTTGTTAAAGGGGGCCGCCGCTTCCGTTTTAGTGCGCTTGTGGTCGTAGGCGATAAAAAAGGAAACGTAGGCTTTGGTACTGGTAAAGCTCAAGAAGTACCAGATGCAATCAAAAAAGCAATTGAGGATGCGAAACGCAACCTCGTTAAAGTTCCTATGTATGGAACGACCATCCCTCATGAAATCACTGGCCGTCATGGCGCAGGTCAAGTCTTCTTGAAGCCTGCCGCACTCGGTACAGGAGTGATTGCGGGTGGACCAGTCCGCGCCGTATTAGAAGCTGCAGGTGTGGAAGACATCTTATCAAAATCATTAGGGTCTAACACCCCCATCAACATGGTTCGTGCCACCATGGATGCGATCGATAAATTACGTACAGCAGAAGAAGTTGCGCGTACAAGAGGCAAATCAGTGAAGGAGATTTTAGGTTAATGAAAACCATCGAAATTACCCTCACAAAAAGTCTTATTGGCAGCAACCCAAACCAAAAGAAAACGGCACAAGCTTTAGGTTTAACCAAACGAAATAAAACCGTCGTCAAGCAAGATACCCCTACCATCCGTGGGATGGTGGCTGTGGTAAGCCATCTTGTGACGGTAAAAGAATAGGAGGCGGCGAACATGGAATTACATCAACTTAAACCTACTCCAGGTTCGACTCATTCTAAGAAACGTGTGGGTCGTGGACACGGCAGCGGTCATGGTAAAACAGCAGGTGTCGGTCATAAAGGCCAACGCGCACGTTCAGGCGGTTCACTCCCGATTTCGTTTGAGGGTGGACAAACTCCCCTGTTCAAACGTTTACGGAAAGTTGGTTTTACCAACCCTCACCGTAAAGAGTATGCGACCGTCAACTTAGATGCGCTTAACCGCTATGATGATGGAACCACGGTCACTGTGGACCTTCTCAAAGCA
>SKKW01000090.1:0-3924 GCA_007123535.1 Candidatus Izemoplasma sp.
CACAGAAAAACTCAAGTTCTAATTGTTCAAATTCGCGGGTCCGAAAAATAAAATTCCCTGGGGTGATTTCATTACGGAAGCTTTTACCGACTTGTGCGACGCCAAAAGGAATCTTATGGCGGCTGGTTCGCTGGATGTTTTTAAAGTTCACAAAAATACCTTGAGCCGTTTCTGGTCTTAAATAGATTGCTTGCGCTTTTTCATCGACCACGCCGAGTTGCGTTTTAAACATTAAATCAAACTGGCGGATAGGGGTGTAATCAAACTTGCCACATTTCGGGCAAACAATGCGGTTGGTATGAATGAATTCCGTCAAGGCTTCTTCACTCATACCATCCGCACTAACAGACGCGTCGTGTTGTTCAATTAAATGATCCGCACGATGTCTTGATTTACAGGCTTTACAGTCGATCAATGGATCACTAAACCCCCCAATGTGTCCGCTGGCTTCCCAGGTTTTTGGGTTCATTAAAATCGCACTATCTAAGCCCACAACGTTTCGTTGTTCTTGAACAAAACGCTGCCACCAAGCGGCTTTCAAAGCATTTTTAAGTTCAACTCCCAAGGGGCCATAGTCCCAAGTGTTTGCCAAGCCTCCATAGATTTCACTGCCTTGATAAACAAAGCCATACGTTTTAGCAAAATTCGTGAGTTGTTCCATCGTGATTGTCATAGTGTCCTCCTATAGAAAGCTCAACAGTAGCGCCTTGGAATGGGCTTTAAAGTCGAGATGTTTTTGATATAACTGGCTGGTAACGTCTAAATATAGTCTTAAAGTATGGGGCTCAAGGTTTAAAGGGGTAAATTGCGAGACATCCGCGTAGTAAAGTTTACGAAAGTCTTCATACGTTTGTTTTTCTAAGGTTTTGATGCTTGGACGCTCCACAATTTCATATAGACTGAGATCAAACACACGGGCCGTGTCTTCACGACTGAAACCAAGTGCAAAGCCTAAGAACGCGAGCATTTTAAGTTCAAATAAAAGCGCGATTTGAGTCGGTTCAGCGTTGGCTTCTAAGGCTTTAAATGTTCGTTCTAAAAAGGTCAAAAGCTTCCCGAAATCATCGTCTTTAGTGACGTTTTGATAGATGATTTCCCCACACAAATGATGCACGGTAAGTTTGATTAAATCCTCTTTTGCTTGAGGGTAGTGCTCAAGGACATGTGCTTCTTTGATGGTGGGCAGTTTGCCTTGCGATAAGGTCACGTCGATGAGCAGCCCAGGATGTGCTAAGTGACGAAGCGGACTGTTCATTTTCTTCACACCACGAGCAAGCATGCTGATAAGGCCTTGATCGCTCAAACCATATAAAATGCGACTGTGATCTTGATAATCAATGGCTTTGATGATGTAAATTTTCATGGCTTTACTCAAGATATCCGAATTGCTTTAAATGGTGTTCTTTATTGCGCCAATCTTTAATGACTTTCACATGCAAATCAAGAAAGATTTTTTCACCCATCAATGCCAGAATATCTTCACGGGCTTGTGTACCTATCCGCTTTATCATGACGCCACCTTTACCAATAAGGATGCCTTTTTGGCTGTCACGTTCAACAATAATGGACGCATGAATGTTTAACACATTGGTGTACTTTTCATCAGGTTCAATATAATCCACCGTAACCATCACACTATGAGGAATCTCTTCTTGCGTCAACCGAAGAATTTTTTCGCGAATACGCTCAGAAATCATATGTTGTCTAGGAGAATCGGTTTTCATAGACGTCGGATAATAGGGTGGTCCTTCAGGTAAATACGCTTTTAAATCGTTGAGTAAGGTTTCAACAAAGGTGCCTTTTAAAGCACTGATTCCAACCACTAAATCAAAATCCACGACGTCTTTAAAGCGCTTAATGTAGCCTTCTAGACGCGGAATATCTTTCACTAAATCGGTTTTATTAATGACTAAGATCTTGGGTGTTTTAACGTGTTTAAGCGTGTCTAAAATCATAACATCGTTGTCATCGAAACGATCCGTCGCACTCACCATATACAACACCACATCCACGCTGTTCATAGTCGCCAGCGCATTTTTTGTCATGGTTGAACCTAAACGATGTTTACTTTGATGAATGCCTGGGGTGTCAATAAACACCATTTGTCCACCGTCATAATGATAAATACCGCGAATGGTATCGCGGGTCGTTTGTGGTTTCGCAGACGTAATCGATATTTTTTCCTTCATCACAGCGTTTAGCCATGTTGACTTCCCTACGTTGGGTTTCCCAACAATGGTGATGAAACCAGAGTGAAACACTATAAATCTTCCTCACTGAACGCCAAAGGTAAAAGTTCTTCGTTTTTTACGGTGGTGATGGTGTCCCCATGATGCATATGCACCAGCGCATCTTTAGGCATCAGTTCACTCAAGACTTGACGACACGCCCCGCATGGTGAGACTAAATGATCTTTGCTGGTGGTGATTAGAATTTCCTTGATGCTAGCTTTACGGTATCCTTGTGTGTACGCGGTAAAAAGCGCGGTCCGCTCGGCACAGTTCGTCAAGCCATACGATGCATTTTCGATGTTAACGCCTGTAATGATGGTCCCATCATCACATAATAAGGCAGCAGCCACGGGAAAATTAGAATACTTGACGTATGCTTTGTCAAGAACCGCTTGAGCCGCTTCTAATAGGGCTTTTTGCATGAGTCTCACCTCGTAAAATTTTGTTCATTAAGCAATGTATTTTGCCATTCAATCATACGGGCTTCATCGTCTTCACTGTCGTGCGTAAACCCGAGTGTATGTAAAAGACCATGAATGAGTAAAAAGGCAACTTCACGCTCGTAGGAATGGCCATACGCCTCAGCTTGCCTTTTAGCCACATCTAGGGCAATGATGACATCCCCTAACTCGTCTTCTTCATCCGAAGGAAATGTTAAGACATCCGTAGGACGATCAGCGTTTTTATACGTCAAATTATAGTCATGTATGGTGGCTTGATCCACCATCACCACACTCAAGATGCGTGATGAGTCAACGTTTAATCTATGATACGCATGAGCCACAAGTTTTTCTAAACGTGATAACGGAATTTCGTAAGACGTTTGGTTAATCAGATTTAGCATCATATCGCTCCAGAATCGTTTGAATTAAGGGGTGGCGAATGACATCAATACGCTCAAAACGAATCACTTGAATGTTCTCAAGATCGGCTAAAATGCGCGTGGCATGTATCAGACCGCTTTCCACTCTTGGTGGGAGATCGATTTGCGTTAAATCCCCTGTCACTACCATTTTTGAATGAAAACCTAAGCGCGTTAAAAACAGCTTCATTTGACCAATCGTCGTGTTTTGGGCCTCATCTAAGATGACATACGCATCGTCAAGGGTGCGACCACGCATATAGGCTAAGGGCGCAATCTCAATGATGTTCCGTTCAATCATCTCTTCGACTTGTTTACGGCCAAGTACTTCATAAAGCGCATCGTAAAGAGGTCTTAAATAGGGGTCGATTTTTTCTTTTAAATCCCCTGGTAAAAAACCTAAGTTTTCACCAGCTTCAACCGCAGGGCGCGTTAAAATGATTTTTTTAATCCGTCCTTGTTTTAAAAGGCTAACCGCATGAATGACGGCGATGTATGTTTTACCCGTCCCTGCTGGACCGATAGAAAACACCAAAGGATGTTTTTCAATGGCTTTAAGATAAGCTTTTTGTGCGAGCGTTTTAGCAAAAATGGGTTTCCCTGTTAACGTTCTTGTGATTTCAATACGCTGCGTAAAGTGTTCAATGAGCCGATCGCGATCAATCTTTGGTGTCATATTCGCAACATAAAGAATTTCCCGTTCTCCTAACGGCACGTGTTGATTTGCCATAGCAAGCAAAATATCGAGCGTTTGTTCAATGCGCTCGATGAGGGTTTGATCTTTGCTGTTAACGTAAATGGCCTCACCATCGGTTGATATGGTGGTATTAA
>SKKW01000155.1:0-3920 GCA_007123535.1 Candidatus Izemoplasma sp.
TGTTGCCGCAAAACTTTTGGTTTGTGAGTGCCCTACTCATCTTATTAGGCCTCGCGCTCTCAAATATTCTTTTGGCTTTCATCAGCCATAAACAGCTAAAAAAGCTCGTATGAAAATATTTTCATGAAAAAGATGCAATTAGAGGGTGGACAACCCTCTTTTTATTGTTTAAAATGAACTTAAGGTTAGCATCGTATATGATCAGAAATAAGGTCTGATTGTTTCTACCCCAACACCGTAAATGATGGGACTATGATGCGCGTAGAAAAGGCAAAGCCTTTTTTATGTTTATGGTGCTAGCCAAAACATAAAAGGAGGCTTTTTATATGGAAAAAATCTTAGCTTTTTTCAAAGTTGAGGAGCGGGGTTCAACGCTTAAAACAGAACTGTTAGCGGGCGTCACGACGTTTTTAGCGATGGCGTACATTTTACCAGTCAACTCAGACTTACTTTCAAAAACCGGGATGCCTTTTGGAGGCGTCTTTATGGCGACAGCTTTAGCGTCATTGATTGCCTGTTTAGTGATGGCACTCGTCGCAAACTTCCCAATCGCGTTAGCGCCAGGGATGGGCATCAACGCATTCTTCACCTTTACGGTTGTCTTTGGGTACGGACTTTCTTACCAAGCTGCGTTAGCCGCAGTCTTAATCTCAGGGGTATTATTCCTTATTATTTCGGTCTCGGGATTACGTCAAAAAGTCATTGAAGCCATTCCTTCTGGCTTAAAAGTGGCGGTCGGCGCAGGGATCGGATTTTTTATTACCTTTATTGGATTAAAAAATGCGGGCATCATTGTGGGCTATGACCCAACGTTTGTCACGCTCGGGGATTTAGGGCATCCGACCGTGTTGTTAGGCATCTTTGGTTTAATCTTAGCCATTGTCTTATATTCGATGGGCAATAAGTTTTCGCTCATCATTGCGATTGGTGTCACAGCGGTAGTCGGGTTGATTCTTAACGCGATCGGTGTTGATTACATGCCAGCGTATAACCCTGAGACGCTTGGTGGGTTAGGCGAAGGATTCAGTGAAACAGCGTTTGCGGCCTTTACTGGCTTTGGCGATCTCTTTGCGGCACCAGAAGCGTTCTTAATTATCTTTACCTTCTTATTTGTTGATTTCTTTGATACTGCAGGCACGCTCATTGGCGTTGGGAATCAAGCTGGACTCGTGAATGAATCAGGTGAACTCGAAGGCGGATACCGTCCCTTACTCGCGGATTCTATCGGTACGGTTGTCGGTGCAATGGTCGGAACTTCTACGGTCACCTCTTATGTGGAGTCATCGACCGGGGTTGAACAAGGCGGGCGGACAGGGCTCACCTCACTTGTCGTCGCCGTCTTATTCGGTCTTTCGATTCTTATCTATCCATTACTCAGTGTCTTTACAGGCGTGGTCGTTGATTTTGATGCGTTTGGTGATCCGATTGTTTACTCTCCTGTGACCGCCATGGCACTCATTATGGTCGGGATCTTAATGATTGGTCAACTTAAAGAAATTGATTGGGACGACAAGGCGATTGTGGTACCAGCGTTCTTAACCATTATCTTCATGGTCTTAGCGTTCTCGATTGCGGAAGGCATCGCGATTGGCTTTATCTTCTACCCCATTACGATGTTAGCGATGAAGCGTGGCAAAGAAGTACATCCAGTAATGTACATCTTGATGGCCGTTTTCATCTTCCGATTTGCGTTAGAGATTTTCGCAGGATAAGGTAAAAACCGAGCAAAAATTTGCTCGGTTTTTTTATGGTTTTGACAAAACTTAACAAATAATTAAAAAACTTAGTTTGCGCGCGTCACACGTATATAAATCTATGAAAGCGTTTTGAAAATAAGAAGGAAAATGACGGTAAAGTGCAATTTACTTTTGGTCAACTGCAAGATATCAATTGACAACGCTTTCAGCTTTTGCTATGATGAGTGTAATAAAAATAATCTTTCGTAGGAGACTGAGAGACCAACGAGAACACACCTAGATTATCATCTAGTGCTTGTTTTGTTGGTCTTTTTCTTTTGCGAAAAAAAAATCTGAAGGAGGAAACACTGTTTCATGGAAAATTTCATTGCTGAATTTTTTGGTACCATGGTTCTCTTAACTTTCGGTATCGGTGTTGTTGCGGGCGTCGTCCTTAACGGCACAAAATCCAACAGTTCTGGTTGGATCGTCATTACGTTTGGTTGGGGTCTCGGCGTTATGGTTGCAGTTTATGCAACTGGTTGGATTAGCGGCGCGCACATCAACCCAGCGGTTACTGTGGCATTATATGCTGCAGGTGAATTATCGTTAGGCGACACCATTGGCTACATTGTGGCTCAAATGGCAGGCGCATTTACAGGGGCTGCCATCATCTTAGGGATGTACTATCCTCATTACAAAGCTACTGAGGATCAAGGGGCTAAATTGGCTACGTTCTCTACAGGACCTGCTGTTCGTCATACCCCTTCAAACTTCTTCTCAGAAGTTATCGGAACCTTCATGCTTCTTTTTGGTATCGCAGGCATCAACAATAGTGGCGTCGTCGCAGGTGTTGCACCGTTACTCGTTGGTTTACTCGTTGTTGGTATCGGTTTAACCTTAGGGGGAACCACTGGTTATGCGATTAACCCAGCACGTGACTTAGGTCCTCGTATTGCTCACTTCTTACTCCCAGTGCCTAACAAAGGATCTTCTGACTGGAACTATTCTTGGATTCCAGTGGTTGGACCACTTGTCGGTGGTGCGTTAGGTTACTTAGTGTACAATGCAGTTTTCTTAGACACCATTGGCGCTGCATTATTCATCGTCGCAGGTATCTTCGTTGTTCTTCAAATTGTATCATTCTACATCAAGCTTGAAGGACAAGAGTAGTTTAAGTACGATTAAAACGATTTTATAACCAAAACAATTCTATAGGAGGAATTTGATGGAAAAGAAATATGTACTAGCGCTCGACCAAGGGACCACGTCATCACGTGCGATCTTGTTTGATCACGCGGGACAAATTTGTGGCGTAGCTCAAAAAGAGTTCGAACAAATTTTCCCAAAACCAGGTTGGGTAGAGCATAATGCCAATGAAATTTGGCTCTCAATCTTAGCGGTTATCTCTGAGGTGTTAACAAACAATGACGTGTCACCTAAAGAGGTTGCTTCGATTGGTATCACCAACCAACGTGAAACCGCGGTTGTTTGGGACAAGAATACTGGTAAGCCTATTTACAATGCGATCGTTTGGCAAAGCCGTCAAACTGTACCCATTTGTAATGAGTTAAAAGAAAAAGGCTATGAGCAAGAGTTCAAAGACAAAACCGGTCTTGTCGTCGATGCTTACTTCTCAGGAACTAAAGTTAAGTGGATCTTAGACCACGTTGAAGGTTCTCGTGAAAAAGCAGCGAAGGGCGATGTGCTCTTTGGAACCATTGATACTTGGGTTATTTGGAAACTTACTGGTGGTAAAGTCCATGTTACAGACTACACCAATGCTTCTAGAACACTCATGTACAACATCCATGAATTAAAATGGGATGAAGCGTTACTCAGCTATTTAGACGTTCCTAAAGCCATGCTCCCAGAAGTTAAACCTTCTTCAGAAGTTTATGGTAAAACTGTAGACTATCACTTCTTCGGCGAAGAAGTGCCGATTGCTGGTATTGCTGGTGACCAACAAGCCGCTCTCTTTGGACAAGCGTGCTTCGAAGTAGGTATGGCGAAAAATACTTACGGTACTGGTTGCTTCATGCTTATGAACACAGGCGAAAAAGCCTTTAAATCAGAAAACGGCTTATTAACGACCATCGCTTGGGGTCTTGACGGAAAAGTTGAATACGCACTTGAAGGGTCAATCTTCATCGCTGGTGCGGTTGTTCAGTGGATTCGTGATGGCTTAAAAATCATTAAACACGCAAGCGAAACTGAAGCAATGGCAAGTTCATTAGCTTCAAA
>SKKW01000136.1:0-3900 GCA_007123535.1 Candidatus Izemoplasma sp.
GATGGTTAAAGCCTTCATACCCTTCGGTGTTAGCAGGGTCTAGGAACTTTGGCAACAAGCCATGAAATTCCATTGCAATATGGGCCGCATGGACGAGTTTATTTTTTGCGGTGCCTGGGTGAATGCTTTTGCCGGTAAACAAGAGTGTTGCCGTCGCGGCGTTAAAATTTTCATACTCGATGCCGCCGACTTGGGAGCCATCCATGGTGTAGGCATAATCGGCTTTGAAATAATCATAGTTAAACAAGTCAGCCCCACGACCAATCTCTTCATCGGGGGTAAAACATAGATAGATGTCGCCATGCTCAATTTCAGGATGTTCACTTAAATATTCAGCCAACTCCATCATCTCAGCAACCCCGCATTTATCATCCGCGCCAAGTAAGGTGTTGCCATCAGTCACAATGATGTCATCGCCAATCACTTGCTTAATCGCTGGAAAATCTTTAGGCTCCATCTCATAGGTATCATTCAGGACAATCTTACCGCCATCATAAGATTGAATGATGCGCGGTTTGACAGGGCTGCCAGGCGCGTCTGGCGACGTATCCACATGTGCCACGAAGCCGATGGGAAGATAGCCTTCGGCTGTTTTAGGAATGGTGGTGTAGGTGTAACCATGTTCGTCCATGAAAGCGTCATAGCCCATCGCCGTTAACTCTTCAACCAACATCCGACTAAGGTTTTTTTGTTTATCAGTGGAAGGGCATTGCGGGTTTTTAGGATTGGATTGCGTATCAATCTTTACGTAGCTTAAAAAGCGTTCAATGAGTCTTGTCATTCGTTTTCACCTCTGATTTGATTGTATCAAAAAGAACAACTTACAGCTTAGCAAACGAACGAAATGTTTTTCAAAGATTTAGTAAACAAGTTAAAAATCAGTGTTATGGTTTGGGTATGTTTTGGTATTCAATCCTTTTTATGCTATGATAAAGTTGTCATACAACTTTAATAAGGAGGATTAATTATGGCAAAAACATTAATCATATACGGTTCAACCATGGGCAACACCGAACAAGTGGCGCAACTCATCGCGCAAACGCTTGACCCTGAGGTTGAAGTTATCAATGTGACAGACGTCACGCTCGATGCGATTAAAACAGCTGATCGCGTTTTATTAGGCTCATCCACTTGGGGGGATGGGGAACTTCAAGACGATTTTGAAGCGTTTATTGACCAAATCAAAGCTCCGTTGCTTGAAGGCAAAGAAGTCGCAGTCTTTGGGTGTGGGGATGCCTTAGGGTATCCTAATGAGTTTTGTTCCGCCACCGACATCTTAAGAGATAAAGCCCAAGATGCAGGCGCGACAATCATCTCAGATAATTTGCGTGTTGACGGTGAACCCGAAGACAACGAGGATGAGATTGTTGCTTGGGCTGAAGCGCTCTAAATTCAATCAAAGCAAAAAAGATTAAGATGCATTCTTAGTCTTTTTTTTGTGGCTTATGCACCCTGAATGCATTTTAAGCCAAACAAAAGCCGAACATTGTGTTCGGCTGTTTATAATGATGCGTTTAAGCTTGTGTTTTTAAGAGGGGTTGATAACTGTAGCGTATCGCGATGGCGCCCAGCGGCGCTGTGATTAAGATGGCAATGACAGAAATCGCTAAGATGAGTTCACCGTGTGGTAAGCCTAAACTTAAAGGCAATGAACCTAACGCGGCTTGAACGGTTGCTTTAGGCATAAAAGCAATCGTTAAAAAGGTTTTTTGGCGAACACTATACGAGGTCCCCATGGTCGCCACAAAGACCCCTACGGCGCGAGCGGTAAGGCCTAAAAGAATCAAAAGAATACCCATCAAGCCCACACTTAGCGCGAGACTAATATTAACTGTCGCACCAACTAATACAAATAAAAAGACTTCCGCAAGCAGCCAGATTTTCTCATATTTTATCGCTAGACGTTCCGCCACATGTGTGCGCTTGTCAACGATGACGATGCTGATCATCATGACCCCAATGAGCGCAGCTACCGGCAGTATGTCGTTCATGACCTGTTCAAACAACACTAAGAAAATCGCTGCACTTAAGATGATTAAGACTTTTTTACTATCACGAATGTGAAAACGCTCAAAGAGCTTGACAAGAATATACCCGATAAGAGTCCCTAAGAGGACGCCAAAGAAAAGACTGAAAGGCAATCTTAATAGTTGTCCTAAAAAAGAACTTTGTTGGGCCAACGCGGTGTTGATAAAAATTGAAAAAATGGTGATGGCGACCACATCATCCACACTCGACGCAAGCAAGACCAATGAGGGGATTCGATGTGGCTTATCGTAACCACGATGAATCAGTGATAACATCGCAGGCACAATGACCGCAGGCGACACCGCGGCCAACACAAACCCTAACATACCGGCACTTAAGACATCGAGTTCAAAGAGCCACCAAGACAATAAGAGTAAGACCGCACCTTCAAAAATGACAGGAATAAAACTCATTCTAGTGGCGACGCCACCCACAGCTTTTAACGCTTTGCGGTTTAAGCCAAAGCCCGCACGCAGTAAGATGATGATTAACGCCATCATTCGAATGTCTGATGAAATCGCCATGAGATCATCACTGAGTAAGTCTAAGGCGTGGGGTCCTAACACCATCCCTACCAGTAAAAGACCTAATAAACCTGGTAGTTTGAGTTTTTCAAAAGCGGTATAGACTAAGAACCCAAATAAGATGATTAAACCAACGTCCATTAACATGAAGTTCACTCCCAACGAAGCTCATTATATGAAAGTGTAAGGGTTTTGTCCACAAAGAAAAATCTTTGATGGTTCTTAGAAATACCTTAATCTCTTAGACGAGCATAAAGATCAACGTCGTTTGCGGGCATCCGCTCATCTAAAGGTAGGCTGTAAGCCCGATCACGATACCAACCTTCGATGGGCTGACCCATCCATGAAGTCTCGGGAAGGATGATGACGTCATCAAATAATACGTCTTTTTGATCAAGTAATTGATAGTGCCAATCTCTTACAGGGTAAGGGGCGATTTGATCATGCGTTGTGTCATTGCCGATTTGACCACGACGATTAGCGCCCCATAAAAAGACTCTTCCTGAACTGCTTAAAAACACCGTGTGATCGAGTCCAACGCTGATGGATTGCACAGTCTCTAAATCGCTTAAGCGATCATCAAGATCTAAGACGATCGGAGTGGTTTGATCACTTAAACTTGTTTGACCTAATTTCCCTTGCGCACGATCGCCCCAAATCATGAATTGTCCTTCAGAGGTTAAAGCCGCAGAGTGTTGTCCCCCAAGTCTTAAGCCTTGCACGGTTTCGTGTGAATGCAAGTCAAACTGATGCGTGATGTCTTGAGGACTTCTGCGTGAGGTGAGGGTACCATCGCCTAATTGTCCATGCCCGTTCCAGCCCCACATAAACACACGGCCTAAAGAGGTGATGGCGCCTGTATGGGAACCACCTAAAACCAAACTCTCAAGCTGTTCAGTAGACGATAAATTGAACTGCGCGGTGATGTTGATAGGCGCATTGACATTACGGTCTACGTTGATGCCATCGCCTAAACGACCTTGATCGCCTGCGCCCCACATAAACACGCGGCCCTGCTGGCTTAACGCCCCAGCATGCGCGCTACCCATCGCTAACATCACAATCGCATCGCTCGAACCAAGGTTAAACTGTGGGGTGATATCGGTGGGACGTGCTCTTGAGGTGAAGGTCTGATCGCCCAGTTGTCCGGAGCGGTTATCCCCCCAAGTGAACACACGACCAGCACTGCTTAAGGCCGTTGAAAATTGTCCGCCCATCACGACGTTTGTGATGCGTTCGCTTGGTGAGAGTAAAAACTGCGCGGTAATGTCGGTGGGCAGAGGTCTTTGGAGGGTGGTGTTGTCGCCAATTTGACCATGCCCATTCCAACCCCACACAAAGACACGAC
>SKKW01000057.1:0-3895 GCA_007123535.1 Candidatus Izemoplasma sp.
ACACCGCAGCGACCAGTGGCGGACTCGCGTTTGTGGGTGGACCATTCCGTGACGCGATGATTGCATACTTTAATATGGTCAACGAACAAGGCGGCATCGCAGGACGCGAAATCGCCTACATTCAGTACGACGATCAGTTTGACGGTGCTCAAGGCCTAGCCTTAACACAACGTCTTGTCGAAGACGATCAAGTCTTTGCACTGGTTGGACACTTTGGCACCCCGACTGTCGGGGCAACCAGAGATTACCTTAACGACATCGGAATTCCACGTGTTTACTACGCAACTGGTATCAGTGCGTTATTTAACCCGGAAGCCGAAGGTGGCGAACGCGGTAGTTTCCCTGTTCAGCCAATTTTTGACGCAGAAGGTGAAGTCATGGTTGCACGCGCTGTCGGTTCTTTAGGCGCTTCACGTGTGGGTGTCATTTATACCAATGACGATGCCGGTCGTGGCTTACTTAACGGTATCCGTATTCGTTCAGAAATGCTCGGTGTTAACTTAACCGAAGCACAAGTCGCCCCAGATGCTTCAGACATGTCAACCGCAGCTCAAAGCATGTTAAGTGCTAATGTTGATGTCATCTTAATTGCGGCAAACCAAGTGCCAGCCTCAGTCGCCGCTCGTGCTTTGGCCGCTGCAGGGAGCTCAACGCCTGTGGTTACCAGTTATGTCAATGCGGATGCGACTTGGTTAACGTTAGTAGAAGAAGTTTTAGGCTCATACGATGTTTACGCGTCGGCATGGATCGATGTTTTAGGATCTCCAGATGATCTCAATTCATTTGTGACTGAAGTTTCTAAAATTGATCCTGCACTCGCTGGAAACGCGTTTGCGTTTGCTGGTTGGATTGCAGCCGCAACCTTTGTTGAGGGTTTACGTCGTGTTGGTGAAGACGACCTTACTTGGGAAAGTTTCATTGATGCCATGGAATCTGCACCAATTGAATTACCGTTTGGCGTCGTTGTTGACTACGCGAACAACCGTCGTGTAGGCACACAAGCGATGGCATTCTTAAAAGCTGGTTCAACCGATGGCGTGCTTGCTTGGGATACCATTCAACCAATTCAAACCATCACCGACATACTCGAATAGCATACGACTAGGGGTGATTCGTCACCCCTTTTCTTAATTTACTTAAGGAGTGAGCAGTTTGGCTAAAAACATACCTTTACAAGCCGCATTAGATCTCGTCAAAGATGGAGATCATATTGTGGCTGGAATGGCGGCCAGTGAGGGCCGTGCCTTTTTTGAACAACTTCACACCATCGCCCCTCGTATTAACCATGTGAGTATCGATAATTGTCTTCCTTTAGCGCCCTATCCTTTCATCGTCGATGAAGATTACACGACAAAGTTTGCTATCAATAGTTGGTTTTTCTCTGGAGATTTACGGAAGGCTTATCGTCGTGGTCATGTTCAATACATCCCTAATCATCTTCATTTTGCAGGTGTCAAGCGTGCGGCATACAAACGTCCAGACGTCTATGTCGGTAACGCAACCCCGCCCGATAAGCATGGCTTTGTGTCATTATCCCTCTCAAACGTGTATGAAAAACACATGATTGCACAAGCCAAAATTGTTATTTTAGAAATCAACCCTAAACTCCCTCGCACTCTCGGTGATTTAGAGTTACATATAAACGATGTAGATTATGTCGTTGACGTGAACTACGATGTGCCAGAGCTACCCGATATGGAACCTAATGAAAAAGATCAAAAGATTGGTCAGTTGATTGCCCAACACATCCACGATGGCGATTGCTTACAACTAGGTATTGGCGGAATCCCGAATGCTGTGGCGCTTGCGCTTACAGATAAGAAAGATTTAGGCGTTCATACAGAAATGCTCACTACTGGTTTTATGAAACTTTATCAAAGTGGTGCCATTTCAAATAAACGCAAAACGCTTCATCCTGGGAAGATGGTCGCAGCGTTTGCCTTAGGCACACGTGCGCTCTATAATTTTATTGACGATAACCCAGCAGTTATGTTACTCGATGGAAACTATGTGAATGACCCAATGATAATCGCTCAAAACGATCATCAAGTGTCCATTAATACGACCATCGAAATCGATTTAACAGGCCAATGTTGCTCAGAATCCATTGGGCCCATCCAATTCAGTGGTACAGGGGGTCAAACCGACACCGCTGTGGGGGCACAGCGAGCCCGCGGAGGACGGAGTTTCATTGCACTATATTCTACGGCCAACGTGAAAAACCCGCTCACTGGAGAACGTGAAGAAATCAGTAAAATTGTCCCCATGTTAAAACAAGGGGCAGCAGTGACCCTCTCACGTAATGATGTTGACTATGTAGTCACAGAGTATGGGGTCGCAAGATTGAAAGGTCTGTCGATTAGAGAGAGAACAGAAGCGTTAATTGGGATTGCTCATCCTAAATTTAAAGAGGCCTTAACCGAAGAAGCGAAAAAACTTGGGTATCTTTTATGAGCACCTTTCATTATCAAGATAAAACCATTTACTACGAGTATGAAGGCAATCAGGGCCCTGTTTTAGTCTTGCTCAACGGCATCATGATGTCGGTCAAAAGTTGGGAACCTTTTAAAGAAGTGTTTACCAAACATTGTCGTTTATTAAGACTTGATTTTTTAGATCAAGGTCAAAGTTCTAAAATGGCTGGACCCTATACCCAGGCCATTCAAGTGACTGTTTTAAAAGCACTCATCAACCATCTAAACCTTAACGACATTCATTTAGCAGGTATTTCTTATGGGGCATCCATTGCGTTACAATATGCCGTGGCTTATCCAAATGATGTTAAAAGGCTCATGGTCTTTAACGGTGTCGCCAAAACCTCACCTTGGTTAAAAGCCATTGGCGATGGTTGGAATGAAGTCGCGAAAACACGTCAGGGCTTAGCGTACTATCACATCACCATCCCGTTTATCTATTCACCACGTTTTTATCAAAAACAACAAGAATGGATGGAGAACCGTAAAAAAATGTTGGTTGAAGTCTTCTCAAATCCTGAGTTTTTAGACGCGATGATTCGTTTAACGATCAGCGCTGAAACGCATGATACACTCGCGGATTTACCTAATGTCAAGATCCCAACATTGATTGTCGCAAGTGAAGATGATTATTTAACGCCGCCGTTTGAGCAGCAACGTATCCATGAGGCGATGCCCAACGCAACGTTAGTCTATTTTCCGAAAACAGGGCACGCATCCATGTATGAACAACCCGCTTTGTTTACTTCGACCATCTTAGGGTTTTGTTTTGAAGATGACGCTAATTATCCTATCTAGGAGGAGGCATTATGAAAAAAACCATTCAATTGAATCAAGAAACATTCGCGTATTGCGAGTGGCATGAACAGGCCAAAGAAGTGGTCTTGCTAATTCACGGCAACATGTCAAGTTCTCTACATTATTTACCGATTGCGCCTATGATTGCTGAGCAATACCGAGTTTTAGCCCCTGATTTAAGAGGCTTTGGAGACAGTACGTATCATCAACCCATCGAACATCTTGACGATTTTGCGGACGACTTAGTCGCCTTTATGGATACCCTAAAGGTTGATCAAGCCCATCTTGTCGGCTGGTCGACAGGCGGCGGCGTTGCGTTATCGTTAGCAGCACGCCATCCCGCACGGGTCATCAGTGTGACGCTCATTGAGAGTGCGTCTGTAAAAGGCTATCCCATCTTCAAAAAAGATGAAGCTTTTCAACCCATCTTAACTGAAATTTATCAATCAAAAGAAGCGATGGCACTTGATCCTGTGCAAGTGCTTCCTGCCCAACAAGCGATGGAAAAAGGCGATCTTGATTTTATGCGACAAGTTTGGCAAGCCGCCATTTATAACGTGAAAGTACCTGATGAAGAAGCCTTAGCGTTAAACTTATCTGAGACACTTAAACAGCGTAATTTG
>SKKW01000086.1:0-3884 GCA_007123535.1 Candidatus Izemoplasma sp.
CAAGAGACCGTCAAAGATGGACATGTGGTGTTAGGTCTTAGCGGTGGGGTGGATTCTTCGGTCGCAGCGATGTTACTGCATAAAGCCATTGGAAAACAGTTGACCTGCTTGTTTGTCGATCATGGGTTGTTGCGTGAAGGTGAAGGCGATCAAGTGATGAAGACCTTCGAAGGGAATTATGGGTTAAACGTGAAGCGCCTGGATGTAAAAGATCGTTTTCTAAAGGCTTTAAAAGGGATCAAAGAACCTGAAGCCAAACGTAAAATTATTGGCGGTCTTTTTGTCGAGGTCTTTAAAGAAACGGCGTTAAAACTTGGTAAAGTAGACTTTTTAGCGCAAGGGACCCTTTATACCGACATCATCGAATCGGGCACTAAAACAGCGCAAACCATTAAGTCTCATCATAACGTGGGAGGGTTGCCTGAAGCGTTACCTTTTAAACTCATTGAACCTTTAAATACCCTGTTTAAAGATGAAGTACGGACATTGGGTGTTGCGCTTGGGTTACCTCACGCGATGGTCTATCGTCAGCCGTTTCCCGGTCCTGGGCTAGCCATTCGATTGATGGGTGAAGTCACGGATTCGAGGTTAGAAACACTCAAAAAAGCAGACCGTATCTTAAGAGACATCATCGCCCAAGAAGGCTTAACTGAGGATGTTTGGCAATACTTTACCGTACTTTTAGATACAAAAAGTGTGGGGGTTCAAGGCGATCAGCGTGTGTATGACGAAGTCATGGCCATCAGAGCGGTTGAATCAAGCGACGGCATGACCGCGGATTTCGCCCGTCTTCCGTGGGACGTGCTCGCAAAAATTTCGAGAACCATCACCAACGATGTGAGAGGCGTGTCAAGGGTGGTTTATGACATCACCTCGAAGCCGCCAGGCACGATAGAATGGGAATAACGAAAGGAGTGGTACGATGCAAAAAATTATGATGGAAGGCTTAACCTTTGGCGATGTCTTGTTGGTACCAGGGCATTCTGAAGTGTTACCTTCAAACGTGGCAGTGAAAACACAGTTGAGTTCAAAAATAACGCTCAACATCCCCATCTTAAGCAGTGCGATGGATACGGTCACCGAAAGTGAGTTAGCGATTGCCTTAGCGCGTCAAGGAGGATTAGGTATCATCCATAAAAACCTCTCCATTGAAGCACAAGCCAATGAAGTCAGACGCGTGAAACGTTCTGAATCAGGGATGATCGTCGATCCTGTGACGTTATCGCCTCAAGCCACGCTCAAAGAAGCCGATGCGTTGATGCGCTATTATAAGATTTCAGGGCTCCCCGTCGTGGAAGAAGGCACCTTGCTTGGCATCATCACGAACCGCGATCTTAAATACCGTTTGGCAGACGATCAAGTCATCACGCAGGTGATGACCAAGATGCCTTTGATTACGGCACCGGTAGGCACGACACTAGAAGAAGCGAAAAAACTGCTTATGGATCATCGCATTGAAAAACTGCCTATTGTCGAGGGTGACCAACTCAAAGGGCTTATCACCATCAAAGACATTGATAAAGCGACGTCGTTTCCAAACGCCGCAAAAGATGCGAAAGGTCGTTTATTGGTGGGGGCGGCTTTAGGTGTCAGTCAAAACATCATGGAACGCGTCCAAGCGGTTGTTGAAGCAGGGGTTGATGTGGTGACGATTGATTCCGCCCATGGACACTCTCAAGGGGTCATTGAAGCGGTGAAAAAAGTCCGCAAGGCGTATCATGATCTCCCCATCATTGCGGGGAATATTGTCACCTATGATGCTGGGGTAGCCTTGATTGAAGCGGGTGCGGATGTGTTAAAAGTTGGCGTCGGTCCAGGCTCGATTTGTACGACGCGCATTGTTGCTGGCGTTGGGGTGCCACAAATCACCGCACTCTTAGAAGTGGCTAAAGCGCTTAAAGGTCGTGACATCGGTATCATTGCGGATGGTGGGATTCAATATAGTGGGGACATCGTCAAGGCCTTAGCCGCAGGCGCCGATGCGGTGATGCTTGGTGGGTTACTGGCAGGTACGCATGAATCGCCGGGTGAAGAGATTTTATTTCAAGGCAAACGCTACAAAGTGTATCAAGGGATGGGCTCCATTTCAGCGATGAAACGTGGGTCTTCTGATCGTTATTTCCAATCCCACAGTGAAACGAAGAAACTGGTCGCTGAAGGCATTGAAGGGCGCGTCCCTTATAAAGGCGCTTTAGCGGATGTTGTGTATCAATTGGTGGGTGGCTTACGTTCAGGCATGGGGTATTGCGGCACGAAAGACATCCCACAGTTAAAAGCCGAAGGAAGATTTGTTAAAATCTCTCCAGCAGGCGACGCTGAGTCACATCCCCACCACATTGAAATGACGCATGAATCACCAAATTATAGTAAACGCTAAATAAAGTTACAACTTCTTTATGACAAGAAGCCATTCATAATGCTATACTTGAGTTAACCTAGGTCTTTTTCTGTGAGGTTAGCAATGAAAACGTTGTGGCAATTAAAATCTTGGATCATCACAATATTGGTGGCCCTTGCGGTCGGCGTTTTTTGGTTTTGGCCACAACCTTTAGATTTGTCTTTGTCTGCAGGTGAGGTGACGTCACTGAACGAGGGTTGGGTCACTGACCGAGGCAACTCGGTGACATTGCCCGTCAACTTAGAACACAGTGCGCACACACAACACAGTATTTCGAAAGTGTTGCCTCAACGCTTTAATCAAAATCAGATGATGTTAATCCGTGGGTCCTTACAGTCGATTTCTGTTGCGTTAAACGAGGATGTCCTTTATGAGGTGTCGTTTCGCGAAAATCAGACCCTTTATGCGAGTGCGTGGCACTTAGTGGAACTGCCCGCAAACAGCGCAGGCCAGACGTTAACCATAACTTTTGAATCGCCTTATGAGGCGATGTCTGGTCGCCTCAATCCGATCGTCTATGGTTCGAGTGCGAGCATTCACGGGCATCTCATAGGGTTGCATGCGCATCGATTAGTGGTCGGGTTCTTCATTTTATTTCTGAGTGTTTTCATATTAGTATTGAGTTTAGCGGCCCCTCTGCTTCGCGAACGAGGGTATGTGTATATTGGTGTCTTTTTAGCCGCCATGAGTTTTTGGATCTTAGGCGAATCACGAATGTTACAGTATGTGACCGGTTCCCCCTTAGTGATGGGTTCGATCTCTTATCTTGCCTTACTCATGATTCCCATCCCGATGGCGCTTTACATTAATCATCATGTGATGCATAAACCACTGTTCATCTTTTATCTTTTGTTAGGGGTATATGTGGTGAACGCCCTGTTCATCATCACCTTGCAAGTGTTAGACATCGCCGATTTCTTTGAAACGGTCTTAATGATCCAAGCCTTTATCTTTATCGGCATGATCACCGCGTTTGCGGCGATTTTCTATGAGCGTATTATCTTAAAAGTGGAAAGCAGTAACGACTTTTTACATGCGCTTGCGTTAATTTTTATCTTTAGCCTACTAGAGTTTTCGGTGTTCTTACTGGGCGATTTCACCATCACGTCCCGCTTTTTGTTACTCGGCATCGTCATTTTAGCCATTTTTGTCTCCATTAATTTGATCGAATATCTCGTCGACCGAGTCAAAAGTGGGTATCAGCGTGATCTGTATCAAAAACTCGCCTACACCGACATGTTAACCAACACCAGAACGCGGCTCGCCTTTCAAGAAGATTTAGCAAGCCATTTTGAAAGCGAGACCAGCACCCCTTTAAGACTGGTTTATTTCGATTTTAATGACTTGAAGAAGATCAACGACACCTACGGCCACCATACGGGTGATCAAGCGTTGATTGAAGGGGTGGAATGTATGAACGCTACGTTTGGCGTTCATGGCACCCTTTATCGACTGGGTGGCGATGAGTTTGCCTGCATCATTCGTG
>SKKW01000016.1:0-3851 GCA_007123535.1 Candidatus Izemoplasma sp.
AAGTTTTTAAAGCTTGATTGAGTAATATGTTTGTTTTGATGTATCATCGTGTTGAAAAAAAGGAGGCACTTCCATGGCCAAAGACAATCGTGAAAAGATCTTAGATCAAGCCATTAAAGATATTGAAAAAGCCCACGGCAAAGGCTCCGTCATGTTGCTCGGTTCGGACGCGAGTGATCGCAACATTGAAAGCATTCCAAGTGGCTCATTAACACTGGATGATGCTTTAGGCATCGGCGGCTATCCTAAAGGCCGCATCATCGAGATGTATGGTCCTGAATCGAGTGGTAAAACGACGCTCGCGTTACACGCCATTGCGGAGACCCAAAAACTAGGGGGCTATGCGGCTTTCATTGATGCAGAACATGCATTAGACCCAAAATACGCTAAAAATTTAGGCGTTGATACAGATAATCTCATCATTTCACAACCGGACACAGGGGAACAAGCGTTAGAAATCGCTGAAGCGCTCATTCGTAGTGGCGCGATTGACATCGTAGTCATTGACAGTGTGGCAGCCTTGGTGCCTGAAGCCGAGATTCGGGGCGATATGGGAAGTTCTCATGTCGGATTGCAAGCTCGTTTAATGTCTCAAGCCATGCGTAAACTTTCAGGCGTCATTAGTAAGTCCAACACCATCGCGATATTTATTAACCAAATTCGTGAAAAAGTGGGCATTATGTTTGGGAATCCTGAAACGACCCCAGGGGGCCGTGCCTTGAAGTTTTACAGCAGCATTCGGATTGAGATTCGTCGTGGTGAACAATTAAAAATTGGCACCGACATTGTCGGTAACCGAACGAAAGTTAAAGTGGTTAAAAATAAAGTCGCACCGCCCTTTAAAGTGGCTGAAGTTGACATCGTTTATGGCGAGGGTATCTCAAGAACGGGCGAAATCGTAGATTTAGCGCTTGAATATGATCTGATTCAAAAGAGTGGTTCTTGGTTCTCTCATAACGAAGAGAAAATCGGGCAAGGCCGCGAAAATGTCAAACAATATTTAAAAGAAAATACCGCTTTACAAGAAACTTTAATGCAACAAATTAGAGAAAAATTAGCGTCTAAATAAACGTCTAGCGCCCATTAAATGGGCGCTTTTTATTATGGGTTTTCAGATGCTTTTCATTGACGTTAGGGAACCCTTTCATGTATAATGGAAAAGTATTATAAGTTTCTACTCATAGCGCAAGCTATTGTTAAATTAAACGCAATTAAATCTGAACGGAGGACATAACATGGAAGATATTCTCATGTTGGTTGTTCTCAGTTTGCTGTTTTTAATTATCGGGGTTATCGCTGGGGTCGTAGCCCGTGCCATTTTAGTTGAAAAAGGCTTTGATAAAGCCAAAGCTGAAGCAAAAGAGATTGTTGATGACGCGATTAAAACCGCGGAAAAGACGAAAAAACAAACGCTTTTAGAAACGAAGCAAGACATTCACAATTTACGCACAGAGTTTGATAAAGAAATCAAAGAGCGTAAAGGTCAAGTGACTGTTTTAGAAAACAAATTGTTTCAACGAGAACAAACGCTCGATAATCGCTCGACGAACCTTGATAAGCGCGAAAATAACATCGATCGTAAAGAAGAGGCGCTTGAACAACGTAAACAACAATTGGATGGCAAAGAGAGCAAACTAGACCAACTACTAGAAGAACAAAACGCAAAATTACAAGAAATTGCTCAAATATCAACCGAGGACGCACGTCAACTTATTCTTTCTAGAGTAGAAACGGAAATGGCACAAGAGATCGCCATTTTTATTAAAGAAGAAGAAGAAAAAGCGAAAACGGAAGTTGATAAGAAAGCGAAACATTTATTGGCATCAGCGATGCAAAAATACGCTCAAGATGTCACAAGTGAACGTACCGTGAGTGTTGTCGCACTCCCCAACGACGACATGAAAGGCCGCATCATCGGCCGTGAAGGTAGAAACATTCGTACCATCGAAGCTTTAACCGGTGTTGATCTAATTATTGACGATACGCCAGAAGCCGTCGTCTTAAGTGGGTTTGACCCAGTCAGACGTGAAATCGCCAAACGTTCTATCGAAACACTCGTCAGTGATGGCCGGATTCATCCAGGTCGCATTGAAGAAGTGGTTGAAAAGAATCGTGAAGAAGTCGAACGTTTCATGCGCGATAAAGGTGAAGAAGCGGTCTTTGAAGTTGGTGTTGGACGCGTCCATCCTGATTTAGTTAAACTCTTAGGACGTCTTCATTTCCGGACCAGTTATGGTCAAAACGTTTTAAAACACAGCATTGAATGTGCCTTCTTAGCAGGCAAAATGGCCGTTGAAATTGGCGAAGATGAAATGCTCGCTCGCCGGGCGGCTTTACTCCATGATATTGGGAAAGCGGTCGACCATGAAATTGAAGGGTCACACGTTGAAATCGGCTATAACATTGCTTCGCGTTATAAAGAACCACTCGCGGTGCTTGATGCGATTCAATCGCACCACGGCGACGTCGAAGCGCAAACCATCATCGCGGTGCTCGTTGCGGCTGCTGATGCATTAAGTGCGGCACGTCCAGGCGCACGCAGTGAATCTTTAGATTCTTACATTAAACGTTTAGAACAACTCGAAGAAATTGCAACCAGTGCGGAAGGCATTGAACAAGCGTATGCGATTCAAGCCGGACGTGAAGTTAGAATCATTGTCAAACCTGATCAAGTGGATGATGCCATGGCTCATAAAATTGCCCGTGAAATTAAAGGTAAAATTGAAGCACAACTTTCTTATCCTGGAACCATTAAAGTGACCGTGATACGAGAAACACGTGCGCAAGATATTGCAAAATAAAGCCTTCCTCATGGAGGGCTTTCTTCTTAAGGAGGGTGCGATGGAATACTTAGAACTGTTTGATTATAACGACCAACCCATCCATCAAACGATTCGTCGCGATGCACTCAAGCAAGCCAAGGGATACGCTCGTGTAATTCATGCATGGTGTCGCTACGAAGACGGCCATTTTTTGATTCAACAGCGGAACAAGCCTGACGATCCAACGCCCTATCAATACGCCACCACCACCGGCATGCCAAACATCAACGAATCCCCTTTAAAGGCGACGTTAAGGGAAGTTCATGAGGAACTTGGTTTACATGTCAAAGATGATCAATGCCGGTTTATTGATAAAATCGTGACCTCTGAAGGTCCTTATAAAACGATTACGTATCGTTACATGATCACCCTTGAAAACGAAACGTTCCCGACGATGATTGACCACCAAGAAGTGAAACAAGTAAAGAAAGTGACCTACTCGCAAATCTTGGCTTTGGTCGCGTCAGGTCAGTTTTGGGATTACGCAACGTTGTTGCGGGATAAAGACTATTTTAAAACGTTGGAGGCGTCTTTATGAAAATCGTATACATTGGCGATATTTACGGCGCCTTAGGCTTAGAAGCGCTTGACCGCTTTTTACCAACGCTCAAGCGCGAACATCCGCATCACATTCTCATCATGAATGGAGAAAACAGTGCGGATGGTTTAGGCATTCGCTTGAAAGAATATAAACACATGATGCAAGCGGGCGCCCATGCGGTCGTTTTAGGCAACCATGCGTTTTCAAAACAAGAGCTCTTTGAGTTTATTGACGACGCTAAGATTATCAGGCCACTCAATTATCCAAAAGGCACCCCAGGCAAAGGCTGTCAAATCATCCGTCACAATCAGCACACTGTCGCCATCTTACAAGTGATGGGGCGTGTGTTTATGCATGACCCATTAGATAATCCTTTTGAGGCGCTCGATCAAGCGTTAGAGTCGCTTGAAGCCGACGTTAAAATCGTCGATGTTCATGCGGAAACGACCAGTGAAAAATTAGCTTTAGCGCACCATCTCGATGGTCGT
>SKKW01000146.1:0-3845 GCA_007123535.1 Candidatus Izemoplasma sp.
TACACATCGTTTACTTAAGGCAAGCGGTAAACTATTTATTAAACTCAATCCCTATTTTGATCCAGAAGCACTTGATAGATCCCAAGAGCGTTTAGATGATGATTTTTATGTAGAATCAAGTGGTCTTTACCTTTGGAACAAAACCGATCAGTTTTGGATAAACCAACTAGAAAAAGACTATACAATCATTGAACAAACAAAGCTCTACTTTAATGACGATGATTATAACCGAATCTTTCTTTGCATAAAAAAATCCTAATTGCTTAGGATTTTTATATGGATTATTCCCCAGAATACGTTGCGGTGGGGGTGCCTGCACGACCACCACGATCAATGCCTAGTTCTAACATCCAACGCACTAGACCATCGCTCTTTTGGTAAACCTGATAAGCACCTGGATAAACAGTTGGATCGTCATCGTCACAATCATCACTATCAAGCGGACATAGATTGTTTACAACAGCACTTAGAATAAGACCTTGATACCCAATTTGATCTGGAACAGATGATACTTGATAACGCGTAACTGTGTAGAAACTTTTTTGTGAAGCTACGGGTGGTGAGTTTAAAACCTCGACGGGAACAGATGTAAAAGCAAATGAAGCTTCAGTATCACTTGGTGCTTCTTCAGTACCTTGCCAGTTCGTATCTTCACCACGATAGTTGATAAAGCGATCCTCACTCACGAGGATTGTCCCATTACCTGAGCCAACACTATGTCCATCGTTTTTACCCCAGCACCAAAGTTTATGATCATCATCAACCGCACAAGCTGATTCAGAGGATAGCATTAACTTACTCGGTGTGAAAGGAAGCATTAACTGTGCAATACTACGAACATAGTCATAGCCTTTCTTCCCTGAAATAAGCTGTGTTTGATTATTCCCTAATCCCCATACAGTATCATCGGATAAATGAACAAGCAAGGTATCCCCTGCTAGATAAACACCAAATAAAGTAGGGACCGAATCATTATCATCATCGGGATCAAGAAAATCCCCAATGCTTAAACGATAATGATCTTGGGCAAGTTGACTATCGCCTAAAACGAGCATTTGGTTTAAGTCCGACACAAATACAACCGTATTCAGCGATGCTTTAATATCGGTGATTTGTCCTCTTAATTGACCGAAAATTACTTCACTAATATTACCTCTTTGAACCTCCATATCGCCAAACCAATGACTCACATCATCACCTAATAAAAATAGTTGCTCCGTATTGGTTAAGAAAATAACATTTCTTTCTGTTACTACTAAATCAATAATCAAATGACCGGTATCACCACATAACCCACTATCATGCAAGAAATGACCGGTATTTCCACACCAGTGATCATTTAATCTAACTGGCGATGCATACGATTCATTATCATCTTCTGAAATAAGCTTAAAATCATTACTTCCCCAGCCATAAACTTTACCATGACTCGATAAAGCAAACGTTGAGGTTTCATTACCCGCGATTTTAATAATCAATTCATCCTCAGCTAAGTCAAATTGATCGCTAATCTCGATAAACGCTACCTGATTGTCACTTCGCTGGTTAAAACTATTATCCCCCCATGCATAAACCTCTCCATGCGACGTGACAATATAAGCCTTTGTAAACCATGTATAAATCACATAATCGCCATCCTCATCAACATCAAAAACATCATTTGTTGCTAAACCGAGTTCTCGTGCTATAGGGTTAGAATGATTAATCTGTGTGTAGATTCGATGATGGTCATCGCGATAAAATCGCGACACATCATTCATAAAAACTTCCTGGATGTTTACGCTATTATAAACATCAACGATAATGTTATACGTCACTTCTTGCCATCGTGCATAAACGGTAATATCTTCACTAACATCACTTAAGTCTTCTGCTTCTAGCGTAAACTCAGCATCGAAATACCACCCTAAAAACTCACCTTGATGACTATTAGTGAGTACCGGTAAAACAATATCATCCCCAACCTCAAACTCAAGTGGATGGAGCGATATATCACTATTGGTTTCAAACGTAACTTGATATCTTTCTACCATTAGCTGATCTTCTAACTCATCACAGGCCATAAGTGTAAACACCAAACCAATAAATAAAAACAAACTAAAAATCGATTTCATAGAATTAACCTCCTTAAATAGTACCCGTCATCTAAACATCATTTAGATGACGCCTGCACTATTTCTTGATTACAATCAAGTTGGTGGTTATGTAAAAATCGTTAGCTTGCTTATATAAACAGTATAAATGATTTCCATATTTCAACAAAGAGTTATACATTGCAAAGCAAGCTCATATTGTATCTGTGCTATAATAAAACTATCTACTATACAAGGGGAAAGACCTATGCATAGCGTACAATATTATGTGTAAATAGAAAAACAAAGGATAAAAAGGAAGAATCACTCTTTAGTATAATAAGGTCGACCAAAACCATACAGAAAGAGTGATTCTTCATGGATGATTTTACCGCAAAAATCGTTAAAACTCTATCAGAAGGAAAAACTTTAACCGAAGTGTTCAGACATCACGTGGAACAAGCGGTCAATCGCTTACTTCAAATTGAGTTAACGGAACATCTTGACTATGAGCCCTATGACCGTCAAGGCTTTCATAGCGGAAACAGCCGCAATGGCTTTTACCCAAGAACCTTGAAAACAGAGTATGGTGAGCTTCACCTCAAGATACCAAGAGATCGTAACGGTGAATTTAAAGCGCAAACCGTCGCGCCTTATAAACGTCAAAACGATACGTTAGAGTCGACCATCATTCACCTTTATTCAAGAGGGTTAACCACACGTGAGATCACACAGATGATTGAAACGATGTATGGCCATCATTACAGCCCTACCAGTATCTCAAACATCACCGCGGCGGTGATGGAAGATTTAGATGCTTTTCATAAGCGTTCTTTAGCGTCCCGCTATGCGGTTATCTATTTGGATGCGACCTTCTTACCGGTGAGACGAGATACAGTCTCTAAAGAAGCGCTTTATTTTGCGTTAGGGATTACCCCAGAAGGGGTAAAGGAAGTGTTAACCTACCGACTCTTCCCAACAGAATCCGCCCATAACTGGCGTTTGATCATCGAAGAGCTCAAGGAAAGAGGCGTGGAACAATCGTTACTGTTTGTCACAGATGGCCTGAGTGGGTTAAGAGAAGCGATTTTAGAAGTCTACCCTTCAGCCCGTCATCAAACGTGCTGGGTTCACCTCGCGCGCAATGTGTCTCATGCGGTGCGTGTTAAAGATCGTCAAGACGTCTTAGAAGATCTAAAATCGCTTTACCGAGCACACACCCTTGAGGAAGCTAACGCTAATCGAGAAGCGTTTATGGCGAAGTGGTCGAAACGGTATCCTAAAGTCACACAGAAGCTTGAAGACACCACGAGCCTGTGGTCTTATTTAGCGTTTCCTAAGGCCATACAAGCGTCCCTTTACACCACCAACATCGTTGAAAACTTCAATAAGCATTTGAAGCGCTATGTCAAACGCAAAGAACAGCTCCCTAACGAAGAGGCTTTAGCACGCTTCATTTTGAACCAAGTCGATCAGTACAATCATCGATTTGCGTTAAGAGTTCATCGTGGCTTTGGTAAATGCGCGCATGAACTAAACGAAATGTTTGATTAAAAATTGGCGACCTTTTTTTGGGGAATACTAAAGAGATTTTACTTCTACCTCCTTAGGTTAATTTATTTACACATAATTCTTTACACTACCTTTAGAATATCTGACCCTTTTAATAACTCGTATACTTCTCTTAAATTTTGTGCTTTTATATTTGTATAAAAAAATATCGTAAAATCTTAAAATATTGCAACTAAGAAAACTACGATATTTTTATTAATA
>SKKW01000006.1:0-3806 GCA_007123535.1 Candidatus Izemoplasma sp.
AAAACAGAAACGAGCATTCAAGATTTAAAGTCGATGTTAAAAGACCCAGATCCCGACATTCGTGAGATGGCGCAAGAAGAACTCGATGACGCCAAAGCCACGCTTGAGACGCTCGAAGAAGCGTTAAAAGTCTTATTGATTCCTAAAGATCCCAACGACGATAAAAACGTCATCATGGAAATTCGTGGGGCAGCTGGTGGCGATGAAGCGAATATTTTTGCGGGTGATTTATACCGCATGTACACAAAATATGCAGAGTCACAAGGCTTTAAAATTGAAGTCATTCAGGCCGTTGAAGCGGATGCGGGTGGCTTTAGCCAAATTGAATTTTCGATGAGTGGGCAACAAGTCTATTCACTCTTAAAATATGAATCCGGCGCGCACCGTGTTCAACGGGTTCCGCAAACCGAGTCGCAAGGACGCATTCATACGTCAACCGCCACGGTGGTGGTCTTACCTGAAGCGCAAGCGGTAGAGTTTGAACTGAACATGGCAGACTTGCGCATTGACACATTCCGCTCAAGTGGCTCGGGTGGCCAAAGTGTGAACACCACCGACTCTGCGGTGCGTGTAACCCATGAGCCGACAGGGACGATTGTCACCTGTCAAGACGGCAAAAGCCAACATGAAAATAAAGCCACCGCGTTAAAAGTTATGCGCGCACGGCTTTACGACCGCATGTTACAAGAACAAGCGGAAAAAGAAGGTGCGGAACGTCGTAGTAAAATTGGCAGTGGCGACCGCAGTGAAAAAATTAGAACGTATAACTATCCGCAAAACCGTATCACCGATCACCGCATCGGCTTTACCATTCAACAACTTGACCGAGTCATGGAAGGAAAACTTGACCCAGTCATTGAAGCGTTGATTGCGGAAGAATTAAAACGTAAACTTGCAGGCGAGACTGCTTAGGAGTTACTCTATGCCCACGTATCAGAAAATCTTAAAATTGAACGAAACGTATGCGATCGATAACGATAAAGAACCTAGCGCGATCAAACGCTTACTCTTGCATCATGCGCACATGGAACCCCATGTGTTCTTTTCGCATTTAAACGATGAGATGCCGATGGAGGATTATCGAAAGTTTTTAAAAGACGTCGATTGTTACATCAAACATCATAAGCCCGTGCAACATCTCATTGGTCACGAGGAGTTTTTTGGCTACCCCTTCAAAGTCAACGAACACGTGTTGATTCCTCGCTTTGAAACCGAAGAGTTAGTCGCGTATGTGCTCGATTACATCGACACAGTGTTTCCTAAAGGCGCGAAAGTCTCTGTGCTAGATGTGGGGACCGGCTCAGGGTGCATTGCGCTCACCCTCGCGAAGGAAAATCCAAACTTAGTTGTCACGGCCACAGACATCTCACACGACGCTTTAGAAGTGGCTAAAGAAAACGCTCAACGCTTAGACGTTAACGTCCGCTTTTTAGAAGGCGACTGTTACGCCCCCATTGGGGATGAACGGTTTGATGTGATCGTATCAAACCCACCTTACATTCCGACGTCTGAAGACGTGATGCCAATCGTTAAAAATCATGAACCACACGTCGCTTTGTTTGGCGGCACGAATGGTATGGATTTCTATCAAACACTCTTAGAAGAGGCTTCAAACCACTTAAAACCGAAAGCCATGATGGCGTTTGAACACGCCTATGACAAAGCGAAAGCGATGAAAAAACTGATTAAAAAAACGTTGCCAAAACAACGCATCGAACAGAAAAAAGATATGCAAGGCAAAGATCGCATGACCTTTGTTTTCATCGACTAAGGTGTGTCACATAACTTGACACCCTTTTTATCTTAAGGCATAATATCAGCCATTGGAGGCGTAAACATGAAAAAACTCGTCATTGTGGAATCCCCCACGAAATCATCCACCATCAAACAATACCTTGGCGATTCTTACGAGGTGCTTTCGAGTAAAGGGCATATTCGCGATTTAGCCATCACCAACGTCGGTGGCTTAGGGCTCGACATTGACAATGATTTTGCGCCCATTTACACAACCTTAAAAGATAAACAAGCGATTGTAAAACAACTTAAAAAAGCCGCCAAGCAAGCGGATGAAATCTATCTTGCAACCGACCCCGACCGTGAAGGGGAAGCCATCAGTTGGCATTTAAAAGAGGTGCTTGATTTAGAAGATAAACCTTACTATCGGGTCATCTTTAATGAAATTACAAAGCCGGCGGTCACAGCGGCGTTAGAAAACCCTCAATCAATCGATGAGGGGCTCGTATCTTCTCAAGAAACCCGTCGGATTTTAGACCGCATCATCGGCTTCAAACTCAGTAAGCTACTCCAAAACAAAATCAAATCCAAATCGGCCGGTCGCGTCCAAAGCGTGGCTTTAAAACTCTTAGTCGAACGCGAAAAAGAAATTCAAGCGTTTCAAAGCGAAGAATATTGGAAACTCGCGATTCAGTTTGAAGGGTTTGAAGCTGAACTTTCTAAATTAAAAGGAAAAAAACCAAAGCTTCCCGATGAAGCTTCAATGCAAAACGTTGTTGACGCTTTAGCCCCCACCTACGAGGTGAGCTCCCTTGAAGATAAAGACCGTCAACGCCAATCTAAACCACCCTTCATCACCTCGACCTTACAACAAGAAGCGTCGAATAAACTGAACATGGGCGGACAACGCACCATGATTGTCGCGCAAAAGCTTTATGAGGGGATTGAAGTCGGCAAAGAAACGGTTGGTCTTATCACCTATATGCGAACCGACTCCATTCGTTTATCCCAAGCGTTTGTCGCCCCTGCGATGGCCTTGATTGAATCCGAGTATGGCAAAGCGTATGTCGGTAAACCTAAGTTTAAATCGAATAAAAACGCTCAAGACGCGCATGAAGCGATTCGTCCAACGCATCTTGAATACACCCCAGAAAGCATCAAAAAACATCTTGGACGCGATGAATATCGCCTCTATAAGATGATTTATCAGCGTGCTTTAGCGTCGCTCATGGCACCCGCTAAAATTAAAGGTACGACGCTTCTTTTAACCAATGGTGACGCGTCCTTTAAAGCAACAGCTCAGGAACTCGTCTTTGATGGGTACTTAAAAGTGTATGGCGATTATGAGTCGGTCGAAGCAACGACACTGCCTACTTTGAAGGTCGGCAGCCAACTCAACGCGCTTGACATCAACCCATCACAACACTTTACCCAACCACCTCCACGTTACACTGAAGCCAAACTCATTAAAACGATGGAACAAATTGGCATTGGAAGGCCGAGTACGTATGCGACGATCATTGCGACGCTTAAAAAGCGGGCCTATGTGACGATCGACGATAAAAAGTTTGTCCCGACCGAACAAGGCATTCTAACGATTGAACAACTCGAAGCGTTCTTTGATAAGTTTATTGATGTGGCTTACACCGCTAAAATGGAAGACACCCTCGATGAAATCGCACGTCAAGAAGCCCAACAAGTCGCCATCATTCGTGAATTTTACGATGAATTCATGCCGATGATTGACGATGCGAAACAGAACATGAAGAAAAAAGAACCTAAAGTGACCGGTGAAGCCTGCCCGCAATGTGGCGCCCCGATGGTTTACAGGGAATCACGTTATGGCGTATTTGAAGCGTGTAGCGCGTATCCTGAATGTAAATACATCAAACAAGATGAAGTCAAAGAAACACCCCCAACCACCGGCATCACATGTCCGGTGTGTCAAAAGGGTGAAATTGTCGAGCGCACCGCTAAAAAAGGTCGCAACAAAGGCAACACGTTTTATGCGTGTAATAACTTCCCCAAATGTAAAACGATTCTGCGTGGGAAACCCACAGGTGAGCTATGTG
>SKKW01000039.1:0-3804 GCA_007123535.1 Candidatus Izemoplasma sp.
AAACTGACGAAACGCGCCGATGAAAAATGAAAACCCTGGGCGTTTAATGCCTTGTAAGACAGAGACGTTAATGTTTAAAAAGATATAACTAAAGAAGGCGAAGGCTTCGATTCTTAAATACCGGCTGCCTGCGTCCACCACGTCTTCACTTCCGTCAAAAAGGGCGACTAAAAACGGCGCAAAAGGGACTATAAAAAGAACCCCAACGGCCATGATAATCAGTCCTGAAAGCGTCGCCTTCTTCCACACATCATACAATCGCCTGCGGTCTTCACGGCCGAAACTACGACCCACCAAACTGATGACTGCGACGTTTAACCCAATGGTAGGGACCAAAGCCAGTTGTTCAATCCGTACCGCAATGCCATAACCAGCCAGTGTAGGCGTGCCACCGTAAAGCTGAACATAGTAGTTAATCACAAAAATCCCCAGCGCGATTGTGGCGGTGTTGAGGGCTGAAGGCAAGGCTTGGCCCATCAATTCGCGAATGGTTGAAACAGAAAACACGGTCTCTTTGAGCTCTTGTAATCTAAATTCCGGTGAGTGCCAAACTTTATACGAAAGATACACACTCCCACCCATTTGAACGAGAATGGTCGCAAGCGCAATCCCTTGGGTGTCTAGGGGGGGCAACCATAAGAAACCGTAAATGAAGATCGGATTTAAAATGATATTGATAAGGGATGCGACGATTAAAAAGTTGCGAAATGGCTTGGCGTTACCTTGGGCGTATAAAAACCCATTCAAGCTAAAATTAAACATGAAAAAGCCAAAGCCAATCATGACCGTTTGAATGTAACGCATCGCATAACGCGAGGCGGCTTCTTCAGCGCCTTGAAAGTTAAAGACTAAATCTGCCAAAGACGGGGCCACTAAAGGAATCATAAGCGCAAATACAAGAGTGATTAAAACACTGTTTTTTAATAAGCGATGGAACGCCGTTGGATCGTCTTTACCTAAAGCAATCGACGATAACGCGTTAATCGCATTGCCCAGTCCTGCGGCTAGCGCAATCAACAATAAAAAGACCGGAAAAGCCAGCGCCATTCCGGCAACCGCATCGGTGCCAATACGTCCAGCATAAAAAGAATCCACCACATTAAAGAGGGTATTGAATAAAAACCCAATCGAGGCGGGCAGGGCAATTTGTCTAAGTTCACTGAGAACCGGTTTTCTTTTTTTTCGCGGCACAGGCGTCATCCTCTCCATCACATGATAGCACGACACCGTCATGTTTTAAGTTTAGACACGATGAAATCAGTTAAACAGGAATCCAGAAAACTCAAACCATAAAAAGATCCCTGTGAAGGGATCTTAGGTGTCTTGATTCATTGTTTGCTTTTGATGATACATACGGCGATCGGCTTGGCGTAATAACTGGTCAAAATCAAGGCCATCTTTTGGGTAAGACGCATAGCCCATGGCCACATTGAGCGGAATCGACTGTTGTTCATAAATGACCGCTTCATGAAGACTGGTTCTGATAGAAGCCATACACTTGTCAATGTCACTATGATGTGAATCATCGTGTTTAATGATGACGAACTCATCGCCCCCTAAGCGGGCCGCAAAATCGGCCTCTTTTTGATGGTTTTGAATGCGCTTTGCGACTGTTTTTAGCACTTCGTCGCCTGCTTGGTGACCGTAAGTGTCATTGATGCGCTTAAAATCATTGATGTCAATGTATAGTAACGTAAACTGATGCATGGTATCCGCAATGTTTTTTAAGTGTGTGTTTAATGACAGACGATTAGGAAGCTTGGTTAAAAAATCATGGTGTGCTAAATATTCCAGCTCTTTTTCTAAACGTTTTTGTGCTGTCACATCTATGGCGGAACCAACCAGGTGGGTGATCTTTTCATGTTCAAAGATGGGCGTTAAGGTTGTTTGCCAAACACACTCGCCTGCTGGTAAATTTAACACTTCTTCATAGGTAATCGGTTTTTTAGCGTCCACACAACGTTGATAGTTTTGGGTAACGATATCACCCAGTCTCTCTCCCAGCATTTCTTGGGGTGTTTTGTCCGCAAGCATGTCGTGTGTCAATCCAGTTTTCGTTTGGTGTGCGAGGTTGTTGCGCACATAACTAAAGGCATTAGGACCATGCACTTTCATTAAAAACAACGCATCTTGTGAACCGTTAAAGACCGTTTCATATTCTTTTTTTAACGCCGTGATGCTTTGATGAGAATGCATCAAAGGCGTGACATTGGTATGGGCCCCGAGCATTCTCACGGGTTTCCCTGACGACTCACGAATCGCAAAGCCGCGACAGCGCACCCAAACCACCGAGCCGTTCCGGTGTGTGTAGCGCACCAGTTGATCAAAAGGGTATTCTGCGTCTTCTAAATGTTTTTTAAAGTTTAACTCTACATGGACAAGGTCATTCGGATGAATGAGGGTTTTCCATTCACTCGATAAATGGGCTTTAGTGTTCGGATCATAACCCAGCGTTTGCCAAAACTTATCACTCATCCACTCGTTTTCTGGCTGCTCGAGGTCCCAATACCACACCCCGTCTAAGACAGCCTCTTGTAAAAAATCGAAAACTTGCGTGTTTTCAGAAAAGCCTTCATAGAGTTCTATTTTTAGATAATGATCTTTTTCCTGCATCGTATCCCCACCTTGTATTGGTCACCTATATACTACTAATTATATTAAATATCTTTCAAATTACTAGCATGATTTAGCGTTTTTCACAAAAACTATCTCTTAGTCGCTTCCCTTCCAGCGGTTCGACCCATCACGAGACCATCGACTAAGGCCATGCTGCCAAGACGACTGTGACCATGCACCCCGCCCGTACATTCACCGGCCGCAAAGAGATTGATGTAGGGCGTGTTATCAACACCTAGTACACGCGCGTTTGTGTCAATCGCTAAACCGCCCATCGTATGGTGAATTTTAGGGACGGTCTTCATCACATAAAAAGGCGCCGTTTTTAAAGGAGACACGACCTTTAAATCTTTACCAAAAGGGTCTTTTTCATGTTTTTCAATCGCGTGATTATACTCATGGATGGTTGTTTGAAGGGCTTCAGATTTAAGATTATATGCTTTAGCTAGGGCCTCTAAGTTTTCATGTTTGGTCACGATTTGCTTAGTTATTAACGCCTCTAACGACCAGCCACGCTCCAACACCATCTTGGCATCCGTGAGGGCGAGCGCATAAGGATAACGAAGCATCGCCTCACTCACCGTTTGACGATCGACGCGCTCATTGATGAAACGCTTCGCGTGGATTGGATCGAGCAAGACACCATAAGGGAGCGCAATGTAATCCGCAAACAAAGGACCTAAACCGAAGCCTTTTTCTAAGGGCGACCCCCAAGGGCCACACTGAATGGCGTCCATATCAATGACCTTAGCCCCAGAAGCTTCTAACAGCGTTAAAACGGTGCCTTGAGCACTCGGTAGGTTGGTGCTCATCAAGTCTTTATAGTGCGGTTTAAGTTGATGAATGAGCGTTTGATTCGAGCCAAAACCACCACTCGCAACAACAACACTTTTAAAAGCGCTAAACTGATGAACCATACCCTTATGATCGTGCGCAATCACGGCTTTAAGCACTTTATCACTGAACCGAAACGATTCAATGGTGGTGCGGTAATGAAACCTCACGCCAAGACTCAGCGCTTTTTTTGTCATCACGTTTATAAAATCTTTGCCTTTTTTATTTTGTGTCGTGAGACAACGCGGCACGCTATGACCACCAAAAAAATCAAGCCGATCTTGATATACCACGCCCATCGCTTCGGTCCAACGAAACGCCTCATACGCTTCAGAAGCCACCTTTTTGACGAGC
>SKKW01000157.1:0-3800 GCA_007123535.1 Candidatus Izemoplasma sp.
CACAGTTTGGGAAGAATCTTAGACTTTGACCGTGAGAAAATCCAAAAACGCCTCAAAGAAGGCGAACAGGTTGCTCAAAATCGTATGACTGAACTGATTGAAATGCTGGCCCAGCGCTAGCATTTTTTTTATGAGAAAAGAAGACCCCTCTTTGTATCATCATCACGAAAGGAGGGTCTCATGAAAAAAATTGGTTTGTTAAGTTGTTTTTTAATCATCCTATCACTCTGCATGCCACCGGTTTTGGCGGCGGATTATCTAGCGTATCAAACGATATCGTTTGAAAAAGGTAGGCATAAATTACTTCATCAATACAGTGACTTCGAGGTCAATCAAATGATGAAGCAATTGGAGGGGCGCCGTTTTTTTGGTTGGCGTACCCATACAGAAGTTCGTCATCAAAAAGTGATCTACTTAAAGGAAACGATGATGGTCATTGAAAATGGTGGCTTAACCACCATTGAAAAAAGTTTCTTTATTAAACAAACCGAACAAGCCCGTATTCAGCTCAACACCTCAGGCACCATCCGTTTAAAAGGCGAGGGGAAGATTAAAACCTTTGATATGGGGCTTGACACGACCCTTAACGTCTCACGCTCCAGTGACACCACCTATTTTTTTGAAGAACGCACCGACATTCGCATTAAAGTGGATCCTCAAACAAGGGTCTCTGTAGAGATTCATGGGGAGGGCTATGTTTCGAATGGAGTGGGCAGTTATTACGCTTTCTGGCGAAACATCCGCCGGGGAGGATGGGAAGTCTTCACCGTATCAACGGAATTTTATTCCATTGTTAAGGAGCCCTTATGAAACGCCTGCTTATGATCGTTTTGGGGCTAGTCTTACTGAGTGTTTTAGGCTGGCGCATTCACACCGTAAAAAAGAGTGAGACGTTGATAATGTATGTTGAACCCACCGCGTATGTGCATCACTTTGCGCTTGATCAGTCAGCAACCTTTAGTGTTGATCTTTATGCCAATCATCAAGAAATTTTATACTTTCATGAAGACATTTTACTGCATCTCGCGCTCACTTCAGCGACAGGAAACACACGTTTGTCGCTTGAACTCAAACAACACGATGTATCCCTCCTAGCGGGTGAAGACGCGCCGACTTACCGGCATCGTCTTCACTTGATGGTGCCCACACAAAGCGACACGCGTTGGCATTTTGAGGAGGCCTTCCTCGAGTTTACCTTTCTTAATGCGCGTTCGTTAAGCATCCCCTTAGGATCGGTATGGTTAACTTGGGAGGCAAGTCATGATGTCTTAACGCTGCATGCGCTTCATCCATACATCCGTCGCAGCGGTTCTCAAGCGGCGGTCAGCGGGGCTTATCTATGGCTTGAAAACCCCACCGATCACACCCAATGCTTGATGCATGTAAGCCCCGGCGATGCGACGCTTGACGCACGATGGTTTTTGACCAACACAGCCTATGAACGCGACCGGCTTGCTGGAGACTATCAACCCAGAAGCGATACATGTTTGAACCCTTATGAACGTACGGGTCTTTTGGTGCATTGGAAAGATGAGCGTCTTTGGCGAAGATTTCCTTTGTGGCTTCATCTTTATGATCCGTTGACTTTGCAAACGATGATTGTGCCAACCTTTACCTATCAAGAGCGCTATGTCGCACCCACGGAAGCGCAAAGGCATTATTTAGAGGTGTCTTATGGAGATTAAATCGTTTCAAAAAATCTACCCAACCACGACGTTGATTTTTCCTAATGTCTCAATAAAAACACCTTTAGGGATTGTGACTGGTCCCAATGGGTGTGGTAAAAGCACTTGGCTTAAAGCCGTTGCGGGTCTCATTCAAACAGTGCCGAATGTACGCTTGTCGCACACCGCCTTTTTAGACCATCACACCCACGTGCCACAAGGGGTTAGTTTAGCGTTTTTTCTAGAACGTCTAGCGACGATGTTAGAGATTTCTATGGGTTCTTTGGAAAGTCATTTAAAAGCTTTTGATCTATGGTCTTGTTTACCTAAGCAAACGCAATCGCTTTCCAAAGGCATGCGTCAAAAAGCGCTGTTATCGGTGCTTTTAGCAAGTCATAAAATCTTGTTGCTTGATGAGCCAGAAGATGGGCTTGACGTAGCCTCTTTAGATTATTTCTTGGAAGCTGTCTCAACACGACAAGCACGGACCATCATCGCGACCCATCAACCGAAGCCTTATCGTTTCTTAAAAGCGTCATGGATCGAACTTTCAAACGCTTAAGCGCTTGGGTGAGCCTTATCATGGTCAGTCTTTATGGCGGTCGAGCCGTGTGGGTGTGGGTTGTTTTAGGCCCAGCACTTAGTCCGTTGTTGTTATGGTTTTTAAGACCAAGTGCGATGAGCGTTTACGATCAACTATGGCCGCAAACGTTTGGGAGCCTTTATTATCAGGAGAGTCTATATGTGATTCAGTTGGTCTTTGTATTGGTGTTACTCATGTTTGCGACACGCCATAAACAAACACCACTTCAGTGGATGTTATTGGTGAGTTTGATGGGACGTAAAAGTTTAGTCTTAGTGAGGGTTTTAGAGTGGTTTTGCGGCTTTATCACCTTGATTGGATTACTGTGGTGGATGCAAGGATTGCGCGGCTTGACAGCCTATGATGATGGTATCAGACTGAGTCTTTTAAGTTATGGGTTGGTACTCTTCTGGTATCATTATCTTTATTGTTTGATTGTGTGGGCTCAAAAACAACGTTATGCGTATGCCTTTTTAGCAATGATTTTCATTGTTTTTCTAGCCTCAGTGACGCTCCATCAAGGGCTTAAGACGCCTTGGCCTATCGGCATTCGACTCTTAACCTATGTGATGCCTTCATTGCAATACACCGATCAACTCGAAGTTTTTGGGTCACTTTGGATGATGAGTGCGCTTAGCCTTGGGTTGACGCTTTGGGTGGTGTTTCATGAGCACCAAAAAGATTATACGATTGAAGTGTAAACCATTGACAAAACGAAGAAGCGTGCTATAATGAACAAGGTTTAAATGGTGGAAAGAAGAGTTTACTCTCACCCGATTGACACAGTCTTTGGGTTCACGCTACATAATACACGATTTTTAATGTATTCATGTACAAGTGTGAGCTTAGAGCTCGCACTTTTTTTATTCTTGTTTCCCCCACGTTCTAATAATAGGAGGTGAACGCGATTAACCGAAACCAACAACCTAAGCGTCAAATCGAAACAAACGTCAATGAAACGATTCGTCTAAAAGAAATGATGGTCATCACTGATGATGGTGAAAAAGTCGGCGTTTTAAGCAAACAAAAAGCTTTAGATTTGGCCTACAGTCGTAATTTAGATTTAGTAGTCGTTGCACCCAACGCGAAACCCGCAGTGGCGAAGCTGATGGACTACAATAAGTTTAAATACGATCAGCAGCGTAAAGCTCGTGAAGCGAAGAAAAAACAGAAGACGGTCACCCTCAAAGAAATTCGTCTATCACCAAAAATTGATACCCATGACTTTGAAACAAAGTTACGGAATGGGCGGAAATTTTTAGAAAAAGGTGACAAACTCAAAATTTCGATTCGTTTCCGTGGTCGTGAGATGGCTTACACCAATCAAGGTCGTGAAGTGATGTTAGACTTCTCTAAACGCTGTGAAGATTTAGCGGACATTGAAGCGCGTCCAAAGCAAGATGGTCGCACGATGATCATGACGCTAGCACCTAAGAAAAAAGATTCCTAAGGAGGATTACTATGCCGAAAATGAAGACCCACAGCGGAACCGCTAAACGTGTAAAGAAAACCGCCAGTGGCAAAATCAAAGTCTCCCATGCGAACCGTGCCCA
>SKKW01000093.1:0-3796 GCA_007123535.1 Candidatus Izemoplasma sp.
CTTAAAGACCCAGAATGCGGCTCTAGTCTCACATAATAAAATCGATTAAACAACACTTGTAATAAGATTAAGAGTAAGAATAATAGAATGTCAAACTGAAATCGATTAAACTTCTTCATCTTAAACCTCCTCGCCAATCAAGGCTTAGTTCTAGCTTACCGCATGCGCTGGTAGATGTTTGTTAAGATTTGTTAAGTGCTTTTTCACTCAACACATACAGCTGTTTATATTCATGAGGTTTGAGCAAACGATAACTGCCTTTTGAAAGCCCCTCAAGCGTTAAGGGACCAAACCGTATCCGCTTTAGTTTAATGACCTCGTGGTTAAACGCTTGGAACATTTTCTTCACTTGATGGTGTTTCCCTTCAGTGATGACCACGTGGGCGGTGGTTTTTTCTGTTTTCGGATTGCTTTTGACGCCAAAGACTTTGGCTGGACGTGTTTTTTCACCGTCAATAAAAACACCACGTTTTAATTTTTCAGACGTTTGTTTTCTTAAAAAGCCGGTAAAACTTACCACATACTCTTTTTCAATTTTACTTTTAGGATGCATCATCCGATTCGCAAAATCACCATCGTTGGTCAATAGAATAAGACCTGAAGTATCATAGTCGAGTCGACCAATCGGATAGAGACGACGGTCATCGTCAATAAAATCGATGACGGTTGTTCGACCGGCTTCATCGAGCGTCGTGGAGACCGCCCCTTCAGGTTTATAAAAGACATACGTCACTTTTTCTACAGAGTCTAAGCGATGCCCTTCAACGACAATGTTGGCTTGAGGAGAGATTTTATGGCCAAGGTCTTTGATGATATCTCCATCGACCAGGACTTTACCTTCAAGCATGAGCGCTTCAGCTTTACGTCTAGAACAGTAACCTCTTTGCGCAATAATTTTATGTACCCGTTCTTTTTCAGTCATTGAGATAGCCTTCTTCATCAGGATTCACTTCATGGTAATGGACGTGCACATATTGAATGCGACGGTCCTTAATTTGCTTAATACGGAACGTGATGTCGTAATAACGGTCGTCTTCATCATGGGCATAAGACGATAGGGTGGATTGAATCGTTTTTTCCATGTCAATTTCTGGGAGATCTTCAAATTGATCAAACAGATAGGCCCCTAAACTCTGATCGGTCACCGGCGGGGTGCCTAAATCAAGCTCTTCAAACAAATCGTCCATATCGATATCCGCATTGACTCCATAATGACGTTCACCTAAACGCATGATTTGCGCTTCTTCAATGTCATCGTGTTCGTCATAAATTTCACCGACAAGCTCTTCTAAGGCATCTTCCATGGTCACGATGCCTGAGGTGCCTCCAAACTCATCAGAGACGACCGCTAAGTGCATGTTTTGGGTTTGTAAGGTTTCAATCAAATTATCCACACGCATCGATTTGGCAACAAACGTGGGGGTTTTCATTAGTGCTTCTAATTGAAATTCTTCCCCTTTTATTAAACAGGTAAAGAAATCGCGTTCAGTTAAAATCCCGACAATGTTGTCACGGTCTTTATCATACACCGGTAAACGCGAAAACTGATGTTCAAAAAAGACGTTTTTTAGTTCATCAACGGTCGCATCCAACGGGACCGCCACCATGTCAACCCTAGGGGTCATGATTTCATAGACACGTTTTGCGCGTAAATCTAAAACACTTTGTAACATCTCAGCGTCATCTTCATCAATCGTGCCTTCTTCCTCCATCTGATCGATGATGGTTTCAAGCTCGTCTTCAGTGACACTGATGGTCACTTTATTGTCATCTTTGATAAAGCGACGTTTGATCCATAAAAAGATGACGGTCACAGGTTTTAACACACGAATCGTGATGTAAAGTAACCCACTGATATGAAGCGCAATTTCATCGGCATAGCGCTTGCCAAAACTTTTCGGAATGATTTCACCAAAAATGAGAATCATGGTGGTCATCACGAGCGTGTTAAAGACCGTCACAAACGTTTCTGATTGTGCAAACAAGCGCGAAAAAACACCAATCGATATCGACGCTAAGGCGATGTTGGCGAGGTTATTGCCCACCAAGATGGTTGACAGTGTCAAATCAAAGCGTTCGCTGATCCAGAGCGCTTTTTTGCTGCCGTTTTTTCCTGCGTCAATGTAGTTTTTAATGCGGATCGGATTCAATGAGGAAAAGACGGTTTCGCTCATGGAAAAAAAGCTTGATAGTAGCAGCAAAGCCACTAACAATACCAAGCTGAGTGGACTGATATTAAAGTAGACTATCTGGGGAAGATCCAACGACGTCACTCCTTATGCCTTGGTGCTGTATTTACCGGTGCTTGTGTTGACGATGATTTTCTCGCCCTCTTCGATAAATAACGGCACTTGTATACGATACCCTGTTTCAAGCGTCGCGTCTTTGGTGGCGTTGGTCACGGTATTGCCTTTGACACCTGGGACCGTTTCGGTCACGGTCAAGGTGACTTTTTCTGGTAAATCAACGCCCAGCACTTCGCTTTTAAACGAGATCACATTAACTTCCATCGTTTCAATGAGGAAGTTTCTTTCATACTCGAGTTGTGCTTGGGGAATTTCAATTTGTTCATACGTTTCGTTGTTCATGAACACATAGTTTTCGCCGTTAATGTAAAGAAACTGCATTTTCTCTTTGTCGATCATGGCGGTGGGAACTTTTTCACCTGCGCGCCACGTTTTTTCAATCACGGAACCACTGCGTAAGTTACGTAGTTTGCTGCGAACAAACGCTGAGCCTTTGCCTGGTTTGACGTGCTGAAATTCTAAAATCACATATAAATTGCCGTCGTGCTCAATCGTTAAGCCCGTTTTAAAATCATTGGTTGAGACCATGTTGTCAACTCCTTCTCGTTATTATACTGCATTTTATTCTGTTTTGTCTAGGTTTACTCCCCATCATACCAAGGGTCTGAAGCTAAGGCATGAAACGCCGCAAACACTTCATCGAACGTAAAGCGCACGGTGTAGGATTGATGATCGTGGATGAATACGAGCTGTGCCACTTTTTGATCGTCTCGTAAAGAGATCAAACACTGCTTCACTTGCGCGTGAGGGATGATCTCACGAAACGTTTTTAGGGTGGATTTAAGCGCGGTTTCACCGATGATTTCAAGCAGCTTAAAACGCTCAAAAACAACGACCCCCGGGCCAGTGTTTTGTGGTTTAAAGCGATTATTTAAAGGGTGCGAAGCCAGCAAGTGTAAATGCGAAACAAAAAAGCCCGCATGTTGTTTTTGAATCATTTTAAATTTTTTAACAAAAATCGCTTGTAAATCTAAGTCTTCTAAATCGCCCTCATGTAAATAACGGAAATCTTTAAAGGCTGAGCGCAAGGCTAAGTAATCTTCATTCTTTGATTCAATGACCGGTTTAACAACCATGTGATCATCATGAAAAAAGATGTCGTGTTCATAAGGTTCTGCGTCTAAAAAACCTTTCGCTTTCAAGCCTTTTAATAACCCTTTTAAAGTGTCTGAATAATTATCAAAGCGCAACTTTATACTCTTCGTTTTACTCTCTAACGTTAAAACATCCTCATTGAGTCTTACGTGTTGTAAGTCTTTAAACGGAATGGATTTAAAGCGTACCCCTTCAAGCAAGGCGATGCCATCACGGGCGAGCATCACATAGGTATGACGCGCACGATAAATCAGCGCAGTGCTGATAAAAAGGGCAACAAGCGCGAGCACTAGAGATAAGAAAAACCAGCCCAAACTAACAAAATAGTCATGAAAGAAAAACACACCCCACAAGGTGATGACGAGGGCCCACAATCCCATTAACCCTTTGGGAAA
>SKKW01000037.1:0-3788 GCA_007123535.1 Candidatus Izemoplasma sp.
AAGTGGCGATTGGGATGTACGATACGTTTTTAGCGATTTTTGATTTAGAGCTAGGCATCGGCATGGTTATCGTCTTTGTCTTAGGTGCGATTTTTGGTTTAATCGCGGCTTCTAAAGTGCTTTATTACTTGTTAAAAAACTTTTACATGGTCACCTATTTCGCAATCATAGGGTTGTTGGTAGGCTCGATTGTTCAGATTTCGTTCCAAGTCGGTCTGGTCGATATTTTATCGGGCAAAACCGCCGTTGAGACGGTGTTATACTTTGTTTATATTGGGATGTTTATCGTCGGGTTTGTCTTAGCGTATGGCTCGCATTTGTTTGATAAACAAAAAGCGGCAGCCAAGGCGAAAAAAGACGCCTTAGAGCTTTAGGAGTGTTTCTATGTTACAACGATTAACTAAAGGGAAATTGGCGCTTGTCATTGCGCTTTTACTGATTGCCCATCAAGGGTTTGCGACCGTCTACTTATTTTTTGCGTCCATTGTGTTTGGGATACGCGAAGGCATTGAGGGCATTAATAACCAACCATTGCTCGCGGAGTTTATCTTACAACAAAGCGTCATCGCCGTGATTTTTGCTGGGTTCTTTAGCTTAGTGCTCTATTATCTCTTATTTAAACGAGAGTCGTTTGTCTCGTTTTATCGCCTTTACAGTCCGACCAAAGCACAAGTGGGTTGGAGCTTGTTACTAGGGTTTTCAACCGTCTTTTTAAGTGGTTATTTGATTGAGTTGTTGGCGCTTTTTAATCCTGGCGCCGTGGATGAGTTTATTGAGCTTTTTGAAGACTTTTCCTTAGGCCATCCGATTGCGGTCTTTAGTGCGATTGTGATTGTCGCACCAATTTTTGAAGAAGTCCTCTTTCGTGGGGTTCTCTTCCGTTTATTTGAACGGACCGGCGTCCGTTTAGTTTGGACCGTCATTTTAACCAGTGTGCTCTTTGGTGTCTTTCATTTAAACATTGTTCAAGGGCTTTATGCGAGTGTGCTCGGGCTCTTTATCGCGCTCGCGCTTGTTTACACCAACACGTTATGGGTGCCGATCATTATCCATTTTGCGAATAATTTACATGCCTATATCAACGGCGTCGAGTCCGTGATGGATTTTTATACGAATAACCCGATCCTTTCAGCCGGAATTTCACTCATCAGTGTGGTGGTGTTGATTCCTTTGAGTCTTTACGGGCTTTACCGTACACGGGTGCCCTTTGATTACGACATCACACCGCTGCCTGAACCAGTCACATTGGAAGAAGACACGCTTCAAGCTGAAGCGCTCGATGTCCTAGACGATGATTTTACAACCCGTCCCTAAAGAAAGTTCGCGAGAACTTTCTTTTTTTCTTTACAAACATCAAAGTACCCTTTAAACTTATTGTGTAAGACACATTATGTAACACACAAAAAGAGGTGAATGGATGAATTCACAATTTAAACGTGGGGTGTTAGAGCTATGTTTATTGCATGTCTTAGAAGACCAACCGATGAGTACGTATGATGTGCTGGCCTTACTTAGTGAAAAACTAGACATCAATGAAAATACGGTTTACCCCTTGTTAAGACGTCTTGAACAAGACGCGCTCATCACCCATGAAAAACGGTATGGGGAGATGGGCGCCCCTAGAAAAGTGTATTTATTAACAGAAAAGGGAAGACGTGAAAAACAAGAAAAACACACTGCGTGGTCTGATTTTATTAGTCGCGTACAATCAGTCTTAGGAGGTCATCACGATGCGTAAAGAGCGGTTTTTAGAAACGTTAGACGAAGCTTTATTAGAAAAGGGCTTTGTGAGAGAAGAGCGGCGTGAGATTGTGGAAGATTATCAAGCGTTGATTGAAGAAGCGTTAGAACACGGGGAAGACGCAGAAGCGTTCATTCGTAAACTTGGCACCATGCATGAGATTATCAAACAGCTACAACGTTCACGTCAAAAGCGTTCCTCATCTAGTGAAAAATGGATTGCTGTATCGCCGTTTGTGGCGCTGATTTTGTTTTTCATTTTGGGACTTGGCTTTGATGCTTGGCATCCTGGGTGGTTGAGTTTCTTCCTCGTACCTGTGGTGGCGATTCTTATCGAAAGTCGGGGTGTTGAAAAATGGTTAGCGGTGAGTCCCTTTCTCATCACGACGGTGTTTATGCTTGTGGGAACCTACACAGGGTTATGGGCTCCTTATTGGTCGCTTTATGTCTTGATTATTGCGTTTGCTTTAACTACTTCAGACAACCGAACGATCAAAACGATGAGTGTGGTGCCTTTCATCAGTGTGGCACTTTACATCGTCCTTTTTTACACCCAACCACAGTGGACATGGTGGCTAAGGCTCTTGGTGTTTTTACCCGTCGTGCCACTTGTCTTTTTTACGAACGTCATCGATGTTCGTTTTCAAGGGGAAAAGGTCGGGGTGTGGTTCGTGCTTAAACAGCCACCCTTTTGGCTAGGCCTTGGCGCATTTTTACTCACAAGCGCCCTTTATCTCGGGTTGGTGTGGCTTAGTGGGTTATGGCATCCAACCTGGTTGGTGTATTTGATTTTGCCGGTAGGAGGCTTGCTTTATGCGCAGGTCATTCGCAAAGAAACGGTGCATTTGGTGGCCTATACGCCCTTTATCGCCTTGACCATCTTTTTCTTAGTGGGTCACTTCTTAGGTGGTTACGCGTATAGTTGGCTTGCCTTTTTACTGATTCCCATCGTCGCCATCTTAACCAATCAAACAGACGATGAAAGATAAAATTTGACCTATTTTTAGACTGGGTCCATGCTATAATAGACGTATCTTAGGTACCGAAAGGAGTCTTTATGGAACTTCCAAAAATCGCTCAAAAAGGCCCGTATAAAGTCACGTTAGAAGCGGGTAAAACGTACTGGTGGTGTCGCTGTGGTTTGTCTGATAACCAACCCTTCTGTTCAGGCGCACACAAAGGCACCGGCATCAATCCTGAAAAAATTGTTTTAGAAGACACCAAAACCGTCTATTTATGTGGGTGTAAGCACACAAGTAACGCCCCATATTGTGACGGCACACACAATCGTTTACCATAGGAGAAGAGGATATGTTAGAAAGTAAAGATGTATTAACCATTGAGTATGTTCCAGGCTATGACGTGGTTGAAACGTTAGGTTATGTCAAAGGCGCGACTGTACAAACCAAAAACATTGGTCGCGACTTTTTAGCGGGGCTTAAAAACATTGTCGGTGGAGAAATCACTGGCTACACTGAAATGATGAAAGAAGCGCGTCAAATCGCGACGGAGCGTATGTTAAAAGAAGCCGATGCCTTAGAAGCGGATGCGATCATTGGATTTCGTATGCAAACATCAAGTGTCATGGGCCAAGCCGCAGAGATCATTGCTTATGGCACCGCCGTCCGTTTAAAACGTCATGAAGGTTAACGTCGAAGTCCACCAAACCACCAAAACCACCACCGTCTTAGGCCTGGTGTTTGAAGGCTTTGGTCTTTTGATGATGATCTTAGGCTTAGTGTTTTTACAGCTTCTTTCAACGCTAAGCGTCAATGATTTAATGGCCGAGGGTCTCTCCCAAGGCGACGCTCAAATCGTCTTACTCGCTGGGGCTGTTTTAAGGCTAGTGTTGTTGGTTCTAACGTTTATTGTGAGCCTATTTTTCATGGTGAATCTGTGGCTCTTTAGTCGTCTAGTAAAACAACGTTACGATTATGAGACGGTCCAAAAAGTATTATTGTATCAAGCCATTTATGGCGGCTTTAACATGTTGTTTAATCAAATCGCGGGGGTTTTATATTTAATCAGCGGCATCACCGGCAGACAAA
>SKKW01000158.1:0-3775 GCA_007123535.1 Candidatus Izemoplasma sp.
ACCTCGCCTGGGCCTCAACGCTCGGCTTGTCGTTTATTTTTCAACAAGGCAAAAAAGGCGAATGGGCGTCCCATCGTCTCTCGTATGTCTTAACGGAACGTTATGGCGTGATTCACGGCTATGCGCTGACGATGGTGTATCCTGCGCTTTTAAAGACGCTTTATGAAGATGTGCCAGAAAAACTTGAGCGTAGACTCAACTTTTTAGGCCAAGAACTGTTTGAAGGACAACAAGGTCACGCAGTGATTGAACGCATGCAGGCGATGTTTAGAGCGTTTGGCGCCCCGACGACGTACCGTGAAGCGGGCATCAACAAAGTATTTAGCGACGCCGATTACCTTGATTTAGCCGGCCCTGGGACGGCGTATGGCGATGTGGGCACGATTGTCCCAATCAATCAAGCGTACGCGAGTAAAATCTTTAAACACATCGATGAAAGGTGACGCCGGTCACCTTTTTTCTTCTTGAATAACTGTCACGAATTCGCTATACTAAACGTGACGAGGTGACGTATGGAAAAAAGTTTACACAAAACGATTGAAACAACGATTATGAGCAGTGACCCAGGCAGCCTTTTTGTGGTGTCGGACTTTTTGCATCTAGGTTCGTATGAAGCGGTGAAACGCGCCCTTGCGCGGCTAGCCAAAACGCCCAACGTCACCCGTGTGCTTCGGGGCCTTTACCAAAAAACCGACACCACCCTTCCCTCCCCTTACGATGTCGCCTTTGCGCTTGCGCGTCATCACGCCTGGACCATCATTCCATCGGGAGAAACCGCGCTGGCGCTTTTAGGGTTTAAAAAGGCGGCTGAACTGCCCATTGAGTTTGTGAGTGATGGGCCATACCGGACGATTCAATACCAAGACCATACGATCGTGTTTAAACACCGAATGAAACGGGAAATCACGCCCCTTTCGTTTCAATCGGCGTTGATCGTTGAAGCGCTCAAAGCCCTCGGGGAAGACAATTTAAAAGAAACCCACCGCAGACACATCCGTAAAATCTTAAACACGAAACAACTCTCTAAACTTAAACAAGAAACCGCGCGCTCACGCATCTGGATTCAACAGTTTATCCAAACACTCTAACGTGTCATTGACACGTTTTTTTATTTAGGTGACTTTCAAGGCATGATACACTAAGGTTTAGGGAGGTGGACGATGTGAGTGATACGTTAAAATACTTAAAACTGTTAAGCAAAGATTACCCCAATGTCCAAAGCGCCGCAAGTGAACTGATCAACCTATCCGCCATTTTAAATTTACCCAAAGGAACGGAATACTTTATTGCGGACATCCACGGCGAATACGATGCCTTTAACCATTTTTTAAAAAATGCCTCAGGCATCATCGCCCAAAAAATCAGTGAACGGTTCCCTCATTACAACGAAGCAGAACAAAACCGTCTCGCGTTTTTTATTTATTACCCCACCGACATGATCAGTAAATACCAAAAAATACTTGACCCTAACGCCTTAGATGCGCTTTTAAGACAGATGCTTAAAGACATCGTCACGCTCGCGCGGACGATCGTCATTAAATACACCCAGTCCAAAGTGCGTAAGACGATGCCCACAGAGTTCGCCTATGTGATGCAAGAGATGCTTTATGAGTCGCGTTCACACGAAGACAAAAAAGCCTATTATGAAGCCATTATCGATGCGGTCTTTGAAACCAAACGAGCCAATAAATTATTATTAGAGTTCTCTCGTCTCATTCGCCGACTGGCGATTGATAGACTCCACATCGTGGGTGATATTTTTGACCGCGGCCCGTTTCCTCATCTCGTGATGGAACAAATCATGAAACGCCGTCACGTCGACATTCAATGGGGGAATCATGACCTCATTTGGATGGGCGCCGCTTCAGGGTCTTGTGTGTGCATCGCCAACGTCCTAAGAATTGCGGCACGGTATCACAACCTCGACTGTTTAGAAGACGGCTACGGCATCAACCTCCGTCCACTTGCTACGTTTGCGATGAACACGTATCAAAACGACGACGCCAAACTCTTTAAACCACAACTTAACGAACCATCCAAAACCCTCGATGATTTAGGGTTGGTTGCGAAAATGCATAAAGCCATCACGGTGATGCAGTTTAAGCTCGAGCGTGATGTCTTTAAAAACAACCCGGATTTTCAACTCGAAGATCGGTTGTTATTAGAACACATCGACCCTTCTCGTAATGTGATTGTTTTAGACGGCGAAGACTACGCTTTAAAAGACACGTATTTTCCCACCATTGATTTTGCGGGGGACCCTTACGCGTTAACGCCGGAAGAACATGAGGTCATGCAACATTTAAAACAAGTCTTTTTACACAACGAAATGTTACAAAAACATGTGAAGTTTTTGTTCCAAAAAGGCGCCATGTATTTAAAAACCAACAACGCACTGTTGTTCCATGCGGCGATTCCCTTGGAGGATGATGGCACCTTTAAGACGTTTAGCGCCGGGGGCGAAGTGTATCGCGGGAAAGCGTTGATGGCGTTTTTTGAAGAAAAGATTCGCTACGCGTATTTACACCGCTATGACACCCATAACCCCGCCTTAGATTACTTTGTCTACGGCTGGTGCGGGCCGATAAGCCCGCTCTTTGCGAAAGACGCCATGAAGACGTTTGAGCGGTATTTTTTAAGCGATAAAGCGAAACAAAAAGAAACGATGGATCCCTATTTCACCTTAAGGACCGACAAAACCGTCTTGAAACGTATCTTCAACGCCTTTGGCCTGGATGAAACGTACGGTAAAATCATCAATGGGCACGTGCCTCACGACGTCACGAAAGGCGACGACGTCGTCTTAGCCGATAAAAAGATTTATCTGATTGATGGTGGGATGTCTAAGCAGTACGTCAAACGCACCGCGATTGGGGGGTATACCCTCATCTCGGACTCCTATGCCTTTTTCTTAGTCTCACACAGTCGCTTTGAAACCTATCAAACCTTGATTGACCAAGAGCGTGACATCATCAACGTGACGCACAGTGAAGACTTAGCCTCGCGTAGAATTCACATCTATGACACCGATAAAGGCACTGAAATCAAAGAAAAAATCGACGATTTAAAGCGCCTTATTGACGCGTACCGTCAAGGAAAAATCAAAGAACAAGCCGCGTAAGGGGGACCCCTTACGCTTTTTTATGGGGTGACTGCGTCCTAGGGTTAGACTGTAAAGGCGCTTACAAAAAACAAACGTCAGTAAAAATAAAGCATATTTCATGCAAAAAACGGGGCAATATTATATAGTTGAAGCTGTAATACAGGTTTGTGTTTTCGTGACGTTTGACGCACGGGTATCATAAACGTATAGACCATTTAGGAGGATATGAATTATGTCTATTGTTGATCGTTTTGATCCGCTAAAGAAAAAAATGTTTCAAGTCCTCGATCAAGAAGGCAACATCGTCAGCAAAGACGATGTGCCAAAGATCGATGACAAAACGTTGCTTGAAATGTACCGTATCATGCAGCTGGCGCGCATTGCTGATGTGAAGGCGCTCCAATATCAACGCCAAGGACGGATGCTGACCTTTGCGCCCGTTCAAGGTCAAGAAGCCGCGCAAATTGGCCCGATGGCCGCGCTTAAAAAAACCGACTGGCTCTCACCCGCGTTCCGCGAAATGGCGGCCTTTTTATACCACGGGGTGACGCTTGAAGATGCGTACCTTTATTGGTATGGAAACGAGAATGGTTCACGGTTTGCAGATGACGTCCATGTCTTACCTGTCAACGTCCCCATCGGCAGCCAAATCTCGCATGCCGCAGGCCTTGC
>SKKW01000084.1:0-3767 GCA_007123535.1 Candidatus Izemoplasma sp.
AACGCACCAACGCATCCGGGCGATTGGCACGCCCGAAGTGCGTTTTGAAGAAGACGCATTGCGGCTTTTAAGAGCGTTTCGGTTTGTCGCAAAACTGGGCTTTGATTTAGAAGAAACAACGGCCCAAGCGATCACGAAAACCGCGCCTTTGATTCAAGCGATTGCGATTGAACGAATTCAAGATGAGTGGTTTAAACTGCTCAGTGCCCCGCACGCGAAAAAAGCTTTAAAAGCGATGCTTGACACCGGCTTTGCGAAACACTTTTTACAGCTTGAATCGACCATTAAAACCCTCCTAAACTTAACGTTTATTCCACCCATCGAGGAAGTCTTAGCGCTCACCTATGATGAAGCACTGTGGGACCGCGATCCTTGGCGTTTAAGTAACAAACAGCTTAAAGCGGCGCGTCGTTTAAAGACCCTTTATACACGACGTCAACAGGAAGGCTACCGTCCGACATTACTGTTTGAAGCGGGCAAAAAAACGATCAAACAGTTAGAGCGCATGCGGGAAGCGTGTCGCGCGCATTCAGAGTGAACGAAAGCCTCGAAAGCGTATGACGCTTTACCGCTTAAAGACGCGCGAGAACTCGCTTTAAAAGGCACCCATTTAAAACGCTATAAAGCGTTAAAAGAAGCCTCTTATCAAACAGTATTAAATCACGCGCTTGAAGCGGTCTTGAACGGGGAAGTCCCCAATGAACTCGAAGCGTTAATCAGCTATCTTAACTTACTAGGAAAAGAGAGTTAACATGAATGAATTTTATGCGTACATTGACGATTTTAATACGATCACGGTCTTAGTGCCTTTAAGGTACCGCAAGGGCCATATTGAACGGTTAACCTTGTGTCGTCATGACGACGAAGAAGTCTCGCTTAAAATCACCCACAAAGGCCGTGTTGGGGATGAAATGAAATACGTGACCACGTTTAGTGGCTACGTCCTTTTAAATGAACCTTATACCGTCGTTGACGACACCGAGCAAAGCGTGCCATTGCATACCGGTAAAATTGTGCGCACAGCATTGTTTGATGATATCTACGCCTACGATGGGCATGATTTAGGGTTGACCTACACAAAAGAAGCCACCACCTTTAAAGTTTGGACGCCGGTCGCTAAAAAGATCCAACTGGTGTTAATTGATCTCAAAGAACGTCATCATAAACACGCCCTAACCTATCAAACCAATGGGGTGTGGAGTGTCACAGTTGAGGGTGACATGGAAGGCTACCGTTATTATTACGAAGGCTTTGTGAACGGGAAATCCACCATTTTCACCGACCCTTATGGCGTCTCATCGACGGCGAATGGGAAAGAAAATTATGTCATCGATTTAGCGAAAACCTATCAGTTTAAACATCAAGCACCCGAGTTTTCAGGCAATTTATCCGATGCGATCATCTATGAGGCCTCCATCCGTGATTTGACGTACTTGCTTTCAGAGGGCGAACACCAAAGCACCTATTTAGGGTTTGTCAAAGAAGGCTTGAAAACACCCAAAGGCAATCCAGCCGGGCTTGATTATTTAAAAACGCTCGGCGTCACGCACATTCAACTGTTGCCGATGTATGATTTTGAAGGGGTCGATGAACTCGACCGCTTCAAACAGTACAACTGGGGCTATAACCCTTCACAGTATAACGTGCCTGAAGGGTCGTTTACCTTAAACCCTAACGACCCTTATGCCCGCATCAATGAAGCCAAAGAAATGATCGATAAACTGCACGCTGCAGGCTTTTGTGTCGTGATGGATGTGGTTTATAACCACGTCTATGAAACGCGCACCTTCCCATTTGAACAAATGGTGCCAGGCTACGCGTTTAGAGTCGATAAACAAGGTATTATGACCGATTCATCAGGTTGTGGTAACGACATTGCGAGCGAACGTAAAATGATGCGCAAGTTCATCATTGATTCGGCGCTTTATTGGCTCAATGAATACAACCTCGACGGCTTCCGTTTTGATTTAATGGGACTGTTAGATGTCACCACCATCAATAAACTCAGACAAAAGATTGAACTGAAAAAACCGCACGCCGTGATGTATGGTGAAGGGTGGAACATTCCTTCGACGCTGCCTGACATTCACCGTGCTCATATGGACAATAAACACGTCTTATTCACCGTCGGTCACTTTAACGACCGCTTCCGTGAAGCGATTAAAGGCGCGACCTTTAACATTAAAGACATCGGCTACATTGCCGGGGGCTTTAAAGATCAAGCGTTGATCAAACATCTGCTTCAAGGGTCGACGCCGAATCACCAGTTCCGCTACCCTTACGAATCGATTAATTATGTTGAGTGTCATGACAATCATACGCTTTTTGACAAACTGATGTTGGCCTTGCCAAATACCGATGAAACGACGCGTCAAAAAATGCAACAACTGGCTACCAGCATGGTGCTCTTAGCACAAGGCGTGCCCTTCATTCACGCTGGACAAGAATGTTTCCGCACGAAACAAGGGGTTGAAAACTCGTATCAACACCCCGATGAAATCAACGCCTTTGATTGGACGCTCGTCGATGCCCACCAAGATGCGATTGACGATGTGAAAGCCCTCATAAAACTACGTAAAGAAGAACCGCTGTTCCGCTTAAAATCTCGCAGCACCATCTTAAAACGCACCTTTGTACAGTTTTCCCCTCATGGGTGTGCATCCTATGAACTGAAAAAAGGCGGGCGTCATTACGTGGTCTTGTTTAAATGTTCTAAACAAGATGAAACCTTAACGCTTGATAAACCCTTTGACGTGGTCTTTGACAGCACCAAACAAAACCATGGCACCACCGAAACCGTCACCTTAGAAGGCATCGGTACCATCGTCTTAAAGAGTGAAGAGAAGGAGGAGACCCATGACTAAACTTTATGGTCTCATTGAATCCTATAACGTTGGCACACACGACACCGATTCCCTCACCGTGGTGGATCAAAACAAAGACCGTCAGACGTTGCGTGTGACCCCCACCGACACGTATGTGATGCGGGAGCTTTACTGTTTTGAGATTGAACCAATGGTGTATAAAGAAAAAGACCAATGGAAAGTCTTAAAGGCGACCCGTTTTGAAGATTTGACCTTGCCTGTGGAAGAAAAACTGACCATCTTAAAAAACTTTTATCCGACCACCGATGAAGACCCACAGATGCTGGTGGAGACGATTCAAAAGACACTGGAAAGCATCCAAAACCCGACGATTAAAAAAATCACGGCACACTTAATGGAAAAACATCGTGACGCGTTTTATTTATTTCCTGCGGCAACCCGTTTTCATCACGCCTTCATTGGCGGGGTGGCCCATCATACGGTGACGATGCTTAAACTGGCCGAAGGCTTTTTAAAGGTGTACCCTTACTTAGATGCGGATTTACTCAACGCCGGTATTCTCCTGCATGACCTTTTTAAAACGGTCGAACTCACCAATTATAAAGCCCCCCAGTATGGACCTGTGGGAAGACTCATCGGACACATCACTTTAGGGGCACAGGCAATTTATCAAGCCGCCCATGAACTTGACGTCTTCGATCATGAAGAGCGTATCTTGCTCGAACACATGGTTTTGAGCCATCATTATTACGGGAATTTTGGATCCCCTAAAAAACCCAATCTCGCTGAAGCACTCGCGCTTCATTACATAGACAACATCGATTCTAAGTTTGTCGTGCTCGGTGAAAGCCTCGCACACACAGAGCCTGGTGAGTTCACCCCGCCCTTACAAATTTTAGATCGTGAACGCTTTTACAAGCCCAAAAAGTAAGCTCGTTATCA
>SKKW01000137.1:0-3713 GCA_007123535.1 Candidatus Izemoplasma sp.
AAGAGCGTAAAGTGCCTGTTAAAATCGAGGATATGTTTATCGATTTAGGTGTTAAAGATAAAGAAGAAGCCCTTGCTTTAGGCATTGAACCTGGAAACATGATCACACCTTACATTGAAACAACCACACTTAATAATCCCAAATATCTCTTAGGCAAAGCGTTTGATAACCGTGTCGGTTGTGCGGCCGTGTTGGATGCGCTTGATCGTTTACAAGAGGAAAGTCACCCGAACATTTTCTATGGTGTTGCGACCGTTCAAGAAGAGGTTGGTTTACGCGGCGCGACCACAGCAAGTTATGCGGTAAAACCAGACATTGGTCTAGCGATTGATACGACCATTGCTTATGATTTCCCTAAAGGCTCCAAAGACACTGAGTTAGGCAAAGGCGTCGGCATCATGGTCAAAGACAGTTCCATGATTGGCCACAAAGGCTTACGTGATTTTGTTTTAAATTTAGCCGATGAGCAAAAGATTCCTTATCAACTGACCCATTTAGAGCGTGGTGGCACCGATGGTGGTAAAATGCATCTAGCGCACTCTGGGGCGCCTTCAATTGCGCTCTGTTTGCCTGTGCGTTATCTTCACTCACATACCTCGGTGGTTCACCAAGACGACTACGATGCGTTAGTAGACTTGATTGTGGCCTTAATGAAAGCGTTAGATCGTGATGCGGTCCAAGCCATCACCTACCAGTAACACCTTAAGAGTCATCGCGGGCACGCTTCGCCACCGCCGTTTTCAAGCAGTGGGCCATCACGGAACGCGTGAGACCAAAGATGCGGTTAAAGAAGCCATCTTTAATGCGCTTAGTCACAAAGTGCGTGGCGCGAACGTGCTCGATCCGTTTGCTGGTAGCGGTTCACTCATCATTGAAGCGTATTCACGTGGGGCAAAGGCACTCAAAGCGATTGAAAAAGATTCAGAAGCCTTTCGTGTCATGCAACAAAACTTTGCCCATTTAGAGGTCCCTGTGACGATGGTTCAAGGCGATGCCTTGGCGCATTTAAAACCGTCTGAAGAAGGGTTTGATATTATTTTTTTAGACCCCCCTTATGACGCTGATTTAGTCGAACCAACGCTTGCGATTATTGAACAAGAACATCTGCTCAATGAAGGCGGATGCATCATTGTTTTACATGAGTGTAATTTTGTGGCGTCTAAGACGTTTGTGATAACCAAAGAGAAGCGCTATGGAAGGACAAGAACAACTACGTTAGAAAGGAAGTAAGGCATATGAAAATAGGCATTTATCCAGGCAGTTTTGACCCCATCACCGATGGACACATTGACATCATTCATCGCTCCTTACAAGTCGTTGATAAACTCTATGTTTGTGTCAGTTTGAACACACAAAAGAATACGTTGTTTTCGCTCGATGAACGGATTGACATGATTGAAAAAGTGCTTGATTTAGAGCGTTTAAACGTGGAAGTTTGTGTCAATAACACACTTACGGTTAAACAAGCTAAGCGACTTAAGGCTACCCACATCATACGGGGCCTGCGTGTGCTAACCGATTTTGAGTATGAATTCCAAATGACCCATGCGAACCGTGTCTTAGATCCAGAGATTGATACGTTGTTTTTAATGACCGACAATCGTTATTCTTTCTTAAGTAGTTCCACCGTCAAAGAGATTGCGCGCTTTCAAGGCGATTTAGAACCCTTTTTACCGCCCTATGTCGTCACAAAGTTGAAAGACAAGTTTCCTGCAAAGTCCGCTTAGGGCGGACTTTTTGATTTACCCTTTGTGCTTTATTTAGAAAAATGTTAAAATAGCGTTAGGTGATAATTATGAATGAAAAAGCACAGGTGTTTGAGCGTTTACGGAATCAAAACATCCGTATAACCAAGCAGCGTAAAGCCATTATTGACATTTTAGATGGTCAACACTTAACGCTCAGTGAGATTCATGAAGAGCTTAAGAAAAAAGGGTTTGGTAATTTAGGGACCGTCTATAACAATTTAGATTTCTTGATTGAACATGGGATTGTGACACAAGTTTTTATCAACGACCGTAAACATTATGACCTAACGCTTGATGACTCTTCCCATGACCCTCATAACCACATTCATATGAGCTGTCGCATCAACAATAAAATTGTTGAAATTGATGATGCAGACCTTTTTGACATGATTCGCAACCATGAAGTTTTCCGCGATTTTGACATTCAAAAGCTACAAATTGTCGTTGAAGGCGCGTGTCCAAGTTATGACCCTGCGACCTGTAAAGTGAACAGCGCCTGCCATGTTGCGCATCAACCAGACGATGACATTGAAGAAGAACTCGGCTGAGTCGAGTTTTTTTTGTGTTTGCTAAGGTTTTGCCTTTACAAGGCCCATACGATACGCTATAATTATGACGCTGTTTTACGTTCCGGTAGCTCAGCTGGATAGAGCAACGGCCTTCTAAGCCGTCGGTCGGGGGTTCGAATCCCTCCCGGAACGCCACTTTTTAAAACTTAAGCCTGAGAGGGCTTTTTTTATTTTGTTAAGCCCTTACAGGCTGCTTTATGCTAAGATATAAGAAACCACGTCATCCAAGAAGAGGCCAACTATGTCTGAAAAAAAGATCATTGAACAAACGCTTGAACCGATTACGAAACCTCGAATAAAAGAAGCTTTAAAAATGCTTGGAATCAAACCTCAAGATTGTGTCTTAGTACACGCATCCTTATCAAGTATAGGATGGGTGGTCGGCCAAGAAGTGACCGTTATTGAAGCCTTACAAGAAACGTTAAATGAAGGGACCTTGATGATGCCTTCACATAGTTCCGCAAACTCAGATCCAGCCGATTGGGAAAATCCGCCTGTGCCTAAAAGCTGGATTCAAACCATTTATGACCATATGCCAGCCTTTGACCCGAAGAAGACGCCCACACGAGGGATGGGCCGGATGGCCGAGTTGTTTCGACGTTGGCCAGAAGTGGTACGTTCAAGTCATCCTCAAACGTCCTTTAGTGCCTGGGGGAAAGCTAAAACAAGGCTCACCACCCCTCACGCCTTAACCCCCATGTTTGGCGAAACATCACCACTGGCGCATCTTTTAGAGGAAAACGGCTATGTGCTTCTTTTAGGTGTGAGTTATGATTCGTGCACGCTTTTACATTTAGCTGAACTAAGAGCCCACGTTTTAAAAGAAAAAATGACGGGCTGTGCGCTGATTGAAAACGGTGAACGTAAGTTTAAAAAATACCTTGATTTTGATTACGATGATGAAGACTTCTTAAAGCTAGGCGAAGCGTTTGAACAAATTCATGAAGTGAAGAAAGTCACTTTGGGTAATGCGACTTTAACGCTGCTTGATGCGAATGCGTTCATGGCCTTCGCGGTGCCTTGGCTGAAAGCACACCGAAAGTAGGGAATGACATGCTTAATGTAGTCATTGAAACCGAACGTCTCATTTTAAGATTGTTTGAAGCTACGGATTTAGACGATTTTCATGCGTACGCCAAAGTGCCAGGCGTGGGTGAGCGTGCAGGTTGGCCTCATCATAAAAGCAAAGAAGACACCCAGCAAGTACTGAGTGCCTTTATAAAACATCAAGATGTTCTTGCGATTGTGAACAAAGACACGCAACAAGTGATTGGTTCCATTGGGTTACACGTGGATGAGCAACGCTTAAAAGACCGTAGTGCGAAACTTGGCTATGTTTTAGCCAAACCTTACTGGGGCCAGGGTTATATGAGTGAAGCCGCGAAAGCGTTGCTTG